>JAMCVD010000019.1:0-16649 GCA_023381995.1 Deltaproteobacteria bacterium | reverse complement strand
GGCAGTCCGGATGTGTTTCCCTTCGCAGTGTCGAAAACTCTTTCTTTTTGTTCTATCAGTCCCATGATCACTTTTGGGATAAGAGCCATTTTTCTTATAATGACTTAAGGTAAACCGCAATAGCTTTTAATTGTTCCTTGGTCAAAAGCGGATGGTCCGGCATAACGTTATACACATCCTTTCCAAGAAGAACCTCGTGGCCGCCGGGTTTAAAATGCTTTCCCGGAGTGGCGATCTGTATTTCAAGCCAGCTTATGCTCTGTTCTTTCACTCCTTCGTCGCTTAAATCGACGGACATTGTCCCTCCTACTCCCTGTATGGAATGGCAGGTAAGGCAGTCCTGCGATTTAACGAGTTCCATCCCCGTTGCAGTGAGAGAATTCGCAGCGTTAGGCATTGTTTCCTCGCTCGCGGCGCCTGCAGAGTACGGAGGAAGTTCTGGCGGGCTGACGACAAATGCCGGGCCGTGGAGGGATTTTAAAAAGGCTACCAGTTCTTTTTCTTCGTTTACCGTCAAATGGAGCGGCTTGAGCATCTTTGACTTGTTTGGTACGTCTGTGCCGCCGCCTTTATTGAAGAATTCAACGACGTTCAACAATCCGTCGAGTGCGCCGTTATGCATGTAATAAGGGCCGACCGCATCTATCAGGCTGGGCGTCCCGAACTTATCCATATCGGATTCGTTATGGGTAACGAAATATCTTCCGAGGTCCCTGTTTACGTTGTTGAAGTCTTTTATGCCGGCTTTATAGGCAAAATAGTGTCTGGCAGCTGCATTGAGCTTTTGATCTTCTCCGGTCAACTTCAGTTCCGGTACGCCTAATGCGTGAAAACCGTTGTCTGTGAAAAACGGTCCGTAATGACATCGTATGCACCCTGCTTTCCCGGTAAATAATTTAAAGCCTGCAAGCGCCTGTTTCGACATCGCATTTTTATCTCCGTTCACGTAGCTGTAAAAAGGGGTTTGAGTGACTACGATGGTCCTTTCAAAGGAGGCTAACGCTTTTGCGACCAATTCTGGCGTAATCACATCGGTATGAAACACCTCCCTGAACATTTTTCTATACATGGGTATTTCATATAACCTTGCTACTAAATAATTCAGATGCATGTCCATTTCGAACGGCGCACCGATAGGACCCAGCGCCTGCTCTTCAAGGGAGCCCGCCCTTCCGTCCCAGAACAAATATTTTAAGTATGCGGCGTCAATGACCGAATCAGTCGCTCTCCAGTGCATGGTCGAAGGGAACGAGAGGGACAGCCTCGTCGGTGAAATAAATCCTGTCGCAGGGATATGGCACGTGGAGCATGCTATTGCACCGTTACCCGAAAGCCTCGGGTCGAAAAAAAGCATCTTTCCCAGTTTGATTTTTTCCGGCGTCTGCGGGTTATCTTTAGGAATTGGCACAGGATACGGTTTAAAGCTTTCCAGGCTTACGGCAAATGAACTCGACGGTGTGAAAAAAGACAGTAAAACCAAAAAAGCTATGGTAGAAATGGCGATTAAACCTATGTCCTTACCTCCTCGGAAATAAGTCTTGTGCATCATGACACCACAACCTCCTTCTTATAAATCTTTTGAGCGATTTATAACGATGAATAAAAGGATAATGGAATCCGTTTTTCATGTCAAGGTTTAGCAGACAGATTGTGCTAAAAAGCGGCAAAAATATATGGCAATTTTTATCGATCAATACTATCGTAAAATTGTATGACAGAACAGGAACTCTGGAAAGATATTGTGAAGGATCCTTCAAACGAGGACCAGCACCAGCGCTATGCAAACGAATGCGTGGAATACAACCTTGAAAAACAGGCCCTCCTGCGTTACCAGGGTCTCAAGGCAACATATCCCGCACTATCGGAAAAGTTTATAAAACAATTAACGACAGCCCTTGAGTTCAAACTCATGCCCGCTACCGAGGCAGCAAACGGAGGCGCGGCGGACAACGACATGTTAAGGCGGTTGAACGGTTTTGTGCATTCTTTGCTGCTGACCGGCGTACTTTCTCTGGGATACGGATATATGAAAAAATCGATGCTCGAGATAGTGATAGGTATTATCATGATTGCAGCATACCTGAGTTACCTGTTCAGAAAGTCGTTCCGAATAAATGGGTGATAAAGCAACCGTTCAAAAACTGGCGTATCCATCGTTGACACGGTATGCGCATTTTGTTAGATTACTGTACAGTATGCGGGCGTAATTCAGTGGTAGAATGCAAGCTTCCCAAGCTTGACGTCGCCGGTTCGACCCCGGTCGCCCGCTTTCCTCTCTCAATCAAGCATTATTGAACCGGAACCTTGCCCGGGAGATGTTCGGTCCATTGAATAATCCATCCCGGCACTTTATTTTTTTAAAGAACCATTGTGTTGAAATAAGGAGGGAAAGCCATGAAAGCGATACGGGTGCACCAGTACGGCGGTCCGGAGGTGATGGGTTTTGAAGACATCACACTACCGGAACCGGGGGAGGGGGAAGCCCGCGTAAAAATAGAAACAAGCGGCATCAATTTTGTCGATATTTACCAGCGCAAAGGGCTGTATCCCGTTTCACTCCCGTTCACACCGGGTCAGGAGGCAGCAGGCGTTGTTGATGCGGTTGGTCCGGGGGTTACCGGAGTACGTACGGGCGATCGCGTTGCCTATACCTCTGCGCCGGGATCCTACGCTGAATATGCGGTCGTGCCTGCGTGGAGGCTCGTACCGGTGCCGGACGGCATCGGTACACAGCAGGCAGCAGCCGTCATGCTGCAGGGTATGACGGCCCATTACCTCGCGTGCAGCACGTATCCGCTCAAGGCGGGCGATACGGCGCTAGTGCATGCGGCCGCAGGGGGTGTCGGGCTGATCCTCGTCCAGATTGCAAAACGCCGCGGTGCGCATGTCATTGGCACGGTCTCGACCGAAGAGAAGGCGCGTCTTGCCCGGCAGGCTGGTGCCGATGAGGTGATCCTGTATACCACGACCGACTGGGAAGCAGGGGTGAAACGCCTGACCGGTGGGAAGGGGGTTAACGTGGTCTATGACGGTGTGGGAGTCACGACCTTTGAAAAGGGCCTGAACTGCCTGAGGCCGCGCGGATTTATGGTACTGTTCGGCCAGTCATCCGGCCCAGTCCCGCCGGTCGATTTGCAGATCTTCAATGCAAAGGGAGGGCTTTTCCTCACGCGCCCTTCATTGATGCAGTACACTGCAGACAGAGCGGAGCTTATGGAACGCGCAAACGATTTGTTCCAATGGATGCTGCACGAAGGGTTGACCGTACGGATTGATTCGGTATTCCCGCTGGCAAAGGCGGCAGACGCACACCGTAAACTGGCAAGCCGGGCTACCATGGGTAAGGTGCTCCTGGCGGTCAGGTAACCGGAAGCATTTAACCCGAAAAATGCGTTTGAAAAATAAGGAAGTTTACGTAATGAGCGATAAGCCAGCGTCAAATATAGGTATTCTTCGAAAATCCGATGAGGAAACCATACCGGGTAATTGCATATAAACCCCATTAGAAATGTCAGAATAGTACAGAGGTATCGGTGCCGGCCCAATCCCCGAAAGGGGGCCGATCAGGCCCCCTTTCCCCCGGATGCGTCACTCTCCTTGCCAAAGAGCGTATGCTGGAGCGTGTAGAGCTTCTTGTAGTGCCCTGCGTTCCTCATGAGCATTTCGTGTGAGCCTTCCTCCACGAGCTCACCGTGCACGAGCACGGCGATCCTGTCGGCACGCTCCGCCGTGTAGAGCCTGTGCGCTATGAAGAACGTCGTTTTCCCCTTCATAAGATTGTCGAGCGCCTTCTGTACCTCGCTCTCCGATTTGGCGTCGAGGTTCGAGGTCGCCTCATCGAGTATGAGGATGGACGGGTCCTTGAGAATGGCCCTTGCGATGGCGATCCTCTGCCTCTCCCCGCCCGACAGCCTCGCCCCCCGCTCCCCGAGGGCGGTGTTGTAGCCATCGGGCAGCCTGGCGATGAAGTCGTGTGCGTATGCAAGCTTTGCTGCCTCGATGACCTGCCCGAATGCCGCACTGCTGCTTCCGTAGAGGATGTTGTTGTACACCGTGTCGTCGAACAGAATGGTCTCCTGAGTCACGACGCCTATCAGGCTCCTGAGGGCCTTGAGCCTTATGTCCCTAATATCGATGCCATCGATCTTTATGGCGCCCGATGTTACATCATAGAACCGTGTGAGCAGGCTTACGAGCGTGCTCTTTCCTGCCCCGCTGTCGCCCACGATGGCGAGCACCTCTCCCTTTTTTACCTTAAACGATATGCCCTTCAGCGCCTCACGATCTCCATACCTGAAAGAGACGTTGTTGAAGGATATATGATCTTTTATGCCCGTTATCTCTGTGTGTCCGTCCTTTACGGTTTCTTTCGGCTCATCCAGTACATGGAACACCCGGCCGGACGCTGCAAGCCCATCCTGGAGCACGCTGTTTATATTGCTCAGGTTTTTAAACGGCTGGTACAGCATACCGATCGCCGCAAAGAACGAAAAGAAGCCCTCCGGCGTGAGCGTGCCGTGCATTATCCTGATGCCACCGTACCAGAATGCACCCACGAACCCGATGACCATAAGGAACTCCATGGACGGGACAAACAGGGCGTTGACCTTTATGCCTCGCATCAGTGCCGCATAGAGCTCGGAAGTGAACTTCTTGAACCTGTCTATCTCATAGGCCTCCTGATTGAATGCCTTGACTATAGCGATGCTCGATATGGACTCGAACAGGTTGTTGTTCAAGTTTGCCGCGGCATTCTGGCCCTGGATGCTGACCCTCCTCAGCTTCCTCCCCACCCATACGACCGAGTAGCCTACGACCGGATAGACAAGGAAGGTCAGGACCGCGAGCCTCCAGTCAAGGTAGAACGCCAGCGCTATAAGGACGACGACGGAAAAGCTGTCTCTCAGTACGCCCGCGACCGCGCTCGTTACGGCACCCTGTACAAGACCGACATCGTTCATGATCCTGGACACGAGGGTGCCTGTCTGCACCCTCGAGAAGTAGTCCATGGGCAGGTACTGGATGTGCTGGAACAGGTCGTTGCGGATGTTCATTATTATCCTCTGGCCTATGTTGCCCATGAAGTAGGCCTGCCCGTAAAAAGACAGGCCCTTGAGCAGTGCCACGACAATGAGTGTCACGGGCAGATAATAGAAGAGCTCCTGCTTTGGAATCCTTGCAAGGAAAACAAAGGGGCCTGCGATGTGGAGCGTCGTCTCCGAGGGGTTTATTACGAACTTTACGAGAGGGCCAGCGAGGTACGCGAGCGCTCCGGTCATCAGAGAAAGGACCACCATAAGGACCATGGCAACGATAAACCTCCCTATGTGGGGCTTCAGGTATTCCAGCAGCCGTCGTACCAGCGTCCTGTTCACTGCACGGCTCCCAGCAGCCGTACGATATGCCCTCCGGCCATCTGCGATGCGTCCGCGTCCCCGAGTATGCCCCTGAGCTCAGCATAGTCCTTTTTCATCCTGTCGTACGCCTCCCTGTCCTTGAGAAACATCTCGATCATAGCCGCAAGCCTCTCCGGTTTCAAGTCGTCCTGGACAAGCTCGGGTACCATGTCCTTCCCGGTGGCTATGTTTACGATGCCTATGCGCTTTACGGAAACGAGCGCCCGTGCGACCATGTGCGACGGGAAAGAGACCTTGTATACGACGATCATGGGTATGCTCAGCAGGGCCGTCTCGAGTGTCGCGGTACCGGACGTGACGACTGCGAAATCCGACATGCCCACCGCGTTGTACGTATCGTCCAGGATCAGCCCGGCACGCACGTCGTGCCCGTGCATCGTACGGCTGCACGTCTGTGCCTGAGGGCCCAGGACCGGTACGACGAAAGACAGGTCTTTGTGCGCGTCCTGCAGGTACCGTGCAGCATCGAGCATTATGGGCAGGTGCCGCTTCACCTCCGCCGTCCTGCTCCCGGGAAGCAGGGCGACTACCCTGTTGCCGGGGGGGATGCCATACCTTTTCAAGAGGTTCTCCTTCGAGTCCGACATCCTTACCTCTCCTGCGAGCGGATGGCCGACGAACGCCGCATCTATACCAGCATCCCTGTAGAACGCCTCCTCGAACCTGAATATGACAAGGACCTTCCTGAAGTAGCGGGCGATCTTTTTTATCCGGCCTTTCCTCCATGCCCAGACCTGTGGTGGGATATAGTAGACAAGGGGGATGCGGTGCCTGCTCAACCGCTTCGCGAGCCTGAGGTTGAAGTCCGGGAAGTCGATCAGGATGCCGAGGTCCACGTGGTTGTCGAGCGCAGCGGACACGGCCGTGGCGAAGGCACTCCGTATGGAGCCGAGGTGTCTGATCACCTCTGATATACCGACGACCGCAATCCTGTCGGCATCGAATACGATGTTGACACCCGCCTCTCTCATCAGCCTGCCGCCTATGCCGACAAACTCGATCTCCGTGCCCTTGCCGGGCATGCCGGCAAGCTGCGCCCGTATCGCCCTGACGAGGCCGGCGCCGTGCATGTCCGCGGACGGCTCACCTGCTATTATCAGCACCCTTTTCATAGCCTATGCTCCGTAGATTCTTTCCTATCTTTGCGAGTATCCTGAATGCGGTCTCGAGCGCCAGCAGACCGTCCTTCCCTGTCACAACGGGCACGGACTTCGTCGTTACGGCATGGACGAAACTCTTTATCTCTTCGAGCAGGCTGTCCTCCCTGGATATCTCGAGCTGCCGTATCTGTAGCTCGGGTGTTGGGCCCCCCGGTATCTTCACGATGTTGACCTTCGACGTCCCGTAGTCTATGGAAAAGTACGTGTCGCGCTGGAACAGCCTTATCTTGCGCATCCTCTCCGCAGACACCCTGCTTGCCGTGATGTTAGCGGCGCACCCGTTTTTGAACTTGAGCCTCGCGTTCGCAATATCGATCTTGTCGGTCAGTACCGGCACGCCGACGGCATCGATCGACACGACGTCGGACGGAATGAGCGAGAGTATGATGTCAAGATCATGGATCATGAGGTCCCGTACCACGTCGACGTCCGTCCCCCGAGGGGTGAACGGGCTCAGCCTGTGCACCTCTATGAACACGGGCCTGTTTATCATGCCCCTCACCGTCCGTATGGCGCTGTTGAACCGCTCGAGGTGACCGATCTGGAACGCGGTGCTGTTTTCCTCGGCGATATCCACCAGCCTCCTCGCATGGGTGACCGTATCGCTGATAGGCTTCTCGAGCAGAACGGGTATGCCGTGTCTCAGGAAAAAACCCGCCACCTCGTAGTGTTGCAGCGTCGGCACGACGACGCTTACTGCGTCTACGCGCCCGTACAGCTCCCTGTAATCAGCGTACGTGTCGGCCCCGAACCTCTTGTGGGCGATCTTCCTTTTCTCCCCATCCGTGTCCGCTATCGCAACGAGATCTGCACCATCGATCTGCGAGTACTTGTCACAGTGGAACGTGCCGAGGTAGCCTGCGCCGACAACCCCCGCCCTGAGCTTCATAGCCTGTACCTGCACACGCCTCTTGTTGATGTCTGGACGAACTCCACTATGTGCCTTATATCCGGATCGGGCGGGAACTCGTCGTTCACCTTTTTTACGGCGTCGGCGAGGCCCATGTTTCTCAAGGACAGGGAGGCGTACGCCCTTTCTATGAGCAGTATCTTCTCTTTCGTGTACCCCCTTCTCCTGAGACCGATTAGGTTGATACCGTACAATCTCGCCCTGTCCCCGCTTGCGACAGCAAAGGGGGGCACGTCCATGGCCACCATTGCGCCCCCCCCGACCATCGCGAGCTTACCTATCCTTGCGAACTGGTGTATGGCTATGAGCCCGCCCAGTATCGCCATGCTTTCCACGGTAACATGCCCCGCGAGGGTGGCACCGTTTGCGAATATGACCTCGTCCCCGACGATGCAGTCGTGCGCGACATGGGAGCCTGTCATGAGCATGTTCCTGTTGCCTATCGTCGTCACGCCCCTTCCGGTGACAGTACCGGGGTTTATGACGACATGCTCCCGTATGATGTTGTTATCGCCTATGACGAGCCTTGTGGGCTCGTTCTTATATTTCAGGTCCTGGGGTGGGGAGCCTATCGAGGCGAACTGGAATATCCTGTTGCTGCTCCCGATCTCCGTGTGGCCGTCGATCACGACGAAGGGCCCTATGACCGTGCCGTCGCCGATACGAACATCGGGCCCTATCACCGTGCAGGGGCCGACCTCTATATCACCGAGTTTCGCGTCTTTTGAGACTGTGGCGGACGGGTGTACGTTCATGTGTGCTCCTTTACAATGGCGGTAAGCAGTTCGCCTTCCGCGACGATTTTCCCGTTGACGCAGGCCTTGCAGGAAAATGCGACGAAGTTCTTGAAATGTTTTTTGATCGTGGACTCGAGTTTCATCGTGTCCCCCGGCAGCACGGGCTCCCTGAACCTGAAATTGTCGATGCTCACCAAGTAGGGCGTTCCGGCCATATCGATGTTGGACTTCGCTGCGAGTATACCGCTCGTCTGGGCGAGCGCCTCGACGATGACGACGCCGGGCAGGATCGGGTTGCTCGGGAAGTGGCCTGCGAAGATGGGCTCATCCATGGAAACGTTTTTTACGGCAACGATTTTTTCTCCCGGGACAATCTCCTCGACCCTGTCGACGAACAGGAAAGGATATCGCTGCGGTATAAGGCCCATGATTTCTTTGATATCGAGCCTCATTTCTTGTCTCCCTCCGGCTGCTCCACGTCCGCGCGTTTCTTCAGCTCGTTCAGCGTGCGCCGCATGCCCGGGAGCTCCCGAAATACCGAGACCGCCTTGAGCCAGTCCGAATGGTTGAATGCCGGGCTGCCGGACACGACGCTGCGGTCCGGAACGTCCTTGGCGATGCCGGATTGTGCGCCAATCATCACCTGGTCCCCTATCTTGAGATGGCCTATGATGCCGACCTGGCCGGCAATAACGACGCTGTTCCCCACCTGGGTACTGCCGGATATGCCCGTCTGACTCGCTATAAGGGAATTCTCGCCTATGTGCACGTTATGGGCTATCTGGACAAGGTTGTCTATCTTTGTCCCGCTGCCGATCCTCGTAACACCGAGTGCTGCCCTGTCTATGGTCGTGTTCGCCCCGATCTCTACGTCGTCTCCGATCTCCACACGGCCTATCTGCTGTATCTTGACGTTCTTCGGTCCGTCCTTCGCAAAGCCGAAGCCGTCGGCTCCTATCACGCAGCCTGAATGTATTATGCACCTTTTCCCGACGGTCGTATGGTGATACAGCGTGACGTTCGGGTACAGTACGGTGTCGTCGTATACGACGCTGCCCGTGCCTATGTAGACGTGGGGGTATAGATGGACCCTGCTGCCGATCTGGACATTGCTCTCGACGTAGCAGAACGGCGCGATATGGGAGTCTCTCCCTATCAGGGTGTTCTTGCCGACATACGCCCTGCCGTCTATGCCCCAGTCGGGGTGCGACGGGGGATGGAACCGCGCCACCAGCTTTGAGAATGCGAGGTACGGCTCCCTGACGATGAGCTGGGCAGGGGATATGCCCTCGATGTTCTCTCCGGTGACGATTGCGGATGCCTTCGTCTGAAACACGAGCGGCCTGTACCTTGGATTGGCTATAAAGGAGATGGTGCCTGCTTCGGCCTCCTCGAGGGTTGCCACGTCGCTTATGACGATGTTCTCATCACCCGCTACCCTCCCTCCTACCAACTGTGCGAGTTCTTTCAGGGTATGCATAGGCGCCCCTACTGATCGGTGCCCTTCGTCTTGGCGGTCTGCTTGTTGAACATGTCCAGGACCTCGTCGGTAAGGTCCTCGCTGCTCGGGGCGTAGAGGATGCCCCCCTGGGATTTTTCCAGTATGACGCTGTAGTGGCCCTGTTTCCCGATTGTGGTTATTATGCCCTGTACCCGCAACAGTATCTTTTTCGTCAGCTCGCCGTTTTTCTCCTGGAGCTCCTTGTCGTACTCCTGTGCAAGCTTTAAGAATGCGTCCCGCTTCTTTACGAATTCTGCCTGCTTTTCCATCAGTGCATCTCTGGACAGCAGGGAGCTCTGCGCCTCGATGGACTTCTGCATCCCCTCGAGCTCCTGCTTCTTGCCCTTGAGCTGTTTTTCCCTCAACTCGACCTGCTTCTTGAATTCCGCCTCTGCCTTTTTGCCTTCGTTCGATTGCAGCAAGATCTTTTGAAGGTCTATATAGCCTATCTTTGCCGCCGAACCAGCGCCGTAGGCCTTGAGCCATGGTATAAGTATAAACGTCAACGCTGCCATCATACTTATGGTCTTCTTCATGCTTGCCTCCTTAAAACTAATAAAATGTCCCGATTGAGAACTCAAAAACATTCGGCTGGTCCGTTGGCCGTGGGTTCAGGGGGAATCCCCACTCGAACCTGAACGGGGCGATGGGGGTGAACCACCGTATGCCGGCGCCGTAGCCCATCTGCAGGGGCGTCGCGAAATAGCCCTGGTTCTCTGCATAGGCATTCCCTGTGTCGAAGAATATGACACCGTCTATCTTCGCTTCCTTGATCAAGGGGAAGACATACTCCACCGTCGTCGCTATCATCTTGTTACCACCATACATAAGTTGTGTCGTCGCCGCAAGAGGATCTATATTCGTCGATAGTGCCGATATCTCCGGCCCGATTGTCCTGTAATTGTATCCCCTCACGGAATTGATGCCGCCGAGAAAATACCTGCTCGTGAACGGTAGGAATCCGTTGCCGGGCACATACCCGTACCCTATCCTGCCGTTGAGCATCAGTACGGTACCGAGCGGCAGGGGGAAATATCTGGAAGCGGACGCATCGAATTTTATGAACGTAAAGCTGCCGGCAAGGGGGCCACCGGCAAACTCGGCGGACCCGTTCAACAACGCCCCCTTCGTCGTGTATATCGGGTTGTCTCTCGTGTCCTGGATAAGACCGAGCGTTACGGCGCTCGTTACGCCGTTTTGCAGGAGGTAGCTGTAAGCGCTGCTGATGCCGGAGAAGTACGCATCATCGTAGCCGTAGTTTGCGAAGATCCTGAGCCTGTCGACGAGCCAGTACCCGAGCTGCAGGTTCCCGCCGTTATCGTTCGTCGTATAGCCGGGATAGACGTTGGACATGTTATAGAGACTCGCGGACATGGACCAATTCGTGTCCAGGAAGTACGGGTCAGAATAGGATATGCTATACTGCTGTGTTATGCCCCCGACCTGGGCCATGAGGTTCAGTTGGGTGCCGAGCCCGGCCAGGTTCTGGAGCTGTACTTGTGCCGTAACAAAGAACTGCTGGTAGGAACTGTAGCCGCCGCCGAGCATCGCCATACCGCCGTGGCCCTCCTTGACCTTTACGTTGAGGTCCATCTTCTCGATATCGTCCTCGGCCGTGCCCTTCGCTGTGCTTATGTCGACGTTATCGAAGAAGCCCGTCGAATAGATGAGCTCCTTGGACGCCTTTATCTCGTCTTCCTTGTAGAGCTCTCCTTCATGGATCTTCATCTGCCTCCTTATGACCTTGTCTCTGGTCTTTGTGTTCCCGGATATGGAGATCCTGTTTATGTAGGTGAGGAGGCCTTTGCTGATCTGGAACTGCACCGAAACGGTCCTGTCACGCCCGTCTATCGAGGTCTCGGGATTGATGTTGGCGAACGCGTACCCGTTGTTGGTGTAGATGTCCGTCAGTCTGAATATATCGTCCATGAGCTTGGATCTGTTGAACCACTCGCCGGGCCTCGAACGGATCTTCTTCATGAGCTCGTCTTTCGGGAACATGAGGTCGCCCTGTATATCTATCGAAGAGATCTTGTATCTCTCCCCTTCCTCTATGTTTATCACGATATCGATCGTCCTGCCGTCCGGATCCAGAAATATGTGGGGCTGCTCTATCTTTATGTTGATATAGCCGTGGTCCATGTAGAACAGGGTGAGCCTCGTTATGTCCCTGTCGAGCTCCGCCTCGTTGAACTTGCCGCTGCCCGTGATAAAGCTGAAGATATCGGGCGGCGAACTCTCCATCTTCGATCTCAGTTCTCTGTCCGAGAAGGACCTGTTGCCTATGAAGTCTATCGCCCCTATCTTCACGACCTCTCCTTCTTTTACCGTGATGACGACGTTCACCTCCATCGTAGAGATGGGCCGTACCTCGTACGTGACATTGACGTTGTAGTAGCCCTTTGCCTTGTACATGTCGATTATCTTATCGATGGAGCTGGACACCTCCGCCTTGTTGAAGAAGCTCCTCGGCTTGAAGGTCAGTGCGCCTTTGAGCTTGTCGGTATCGATCTCGGAATTGCCTTTAAAGGTGATCTCTCTGATGAGGGGCCTCTCTGCGACCTCGTATATGAGTTCAATGCCCTTGCCCGATGGCACCTCGTACACCTCGACGCTGTCGAAATACCCGAGACCGAACAGTCTCAGGATGTCCTCGTCAACCGTCTTCTCCGACAGCGTTTTGCCTGCGGCCTGGCGGACATTCTGGAGTATGACCTGCCTCTGTATGCGCCTGTTGCCCTCGACTTCTCTGTGTTCCACAACGGGCTGGTCCGCAAACAGGCTTGCCGGGAAGAACGGGGTTATGAGCACGGTCGTCAGGAGCAGCAGGTTAACCCATGTTTTCGAACAGCAGCCCATCATGTATCCTGTATCTCTTAGACATCATCTTTGCGAACGACTCGTTGTGCGTCACTATCATAACGGTTATGCCCAGCGCCCTGTTGAACTTCAGCAGCAGGCCCATTATCGCCTCGCCGCTGTGCGAGTCAAGGTTGCCTGTGGGCTCGTCCGCAAGCACTATCGGCGGGGACATGACGAGCGCCCGCGCGACTGCAACCTTCTGCTGCTCGCCCCCGGAGAGTTCGGACGGCTTGTTGGAGACCTTATCGGACAGTCCCACGTCTTTCAACAGATCGAGCGCTCGTGTCTGCGCCTGCCTGCCGGGCACACCCGATATGATTGCCGGAAACATGACGTTCTCCACGAGATCGAATTCCATGAGCAGGTGATGGAACTGGAAGACAAAACCTATGTTGGCGTTCCTGAAAGAAGAGAGCGCGTCGGCCGACCTGCCGAAGATGCTTTCGTCCTTGAACAACACATCGCCGGACGTGGGCCTATCGAGGCTGCCTATGATCTGCAGAAGCGTCGTCTTGCCGGAGCCGGACACGCCCGTTATGCTTACGGTCTCACCGCCCTGTACATCGAGGTTCACTCCTTTTAGAACGTCGATGCGCCTCTTCCTGTCGTAAAAGCTTTTGTGCATATCGAGAATTTTGAGCAACGGCACTGAATTGTTCATATCGTCTGCATTCATTAACAATACACGCCCCGTTTAGTCAAGCACATATTAATGGACAATGGCGACGGTATTTAGTAGAGAGTAACCCATCATGATGGGCATGGCATATAAAGGGGCGCTTCCCGCGGCAGGGGCCCTCCTGCTTGCTCTCCTGCTTGTGCATGGCTGTACAAGGGAGAAAAGTACACTGACCATCTGCGCCGGCTTGGTCGGCAAAGATACCGCTCCCGCGGCAGACCTGCCCGGCTGGCTCCGGAGGTGGAACCTCTTCGTCTACGGGGAGCCGCCGCTGACCTACCTTGAGCAGGCGGGGGGGACGGCGGTCGTATGGTCGGTCTATCACGGAGGGGTAAACAGCACCGAGCTGGAATACGTCCGCACACTCCATTCGGCAGGCATGGCGGTAGCATCGAATTTCCCCACGGAGCAGGGAAGCACCACGGTCATCGACGACCCGGCGTTTTTGCAGCGGACCGCGTGCCGGGACATATACGGCAGCACCTCGTTCGCACTGTGGATACAGCCCAACCCGCCCTACCTCCCCTGCAACAACAATCCGGACTGGGACGACTTTCTTGCACAGCGTGCGCGGGAGCACGTGGACGGAGAGGTGGACGCCATACACATAGACGAGGTGGAGGGCATCGAGGGGCAGCTCTATACAGCGGGGTTTTGTCCCTTTTGCATGGCGGGCTTCCGCAGCTACCTGAAGACGCACTTCTCTCCGTCGGATCTTCTGGCCCGATTCGGCATTACCGACGTGGACACATTCGACTACGGCGCTTATCTGCGCAACCACGGGGTGTACCAGATATCCGGCGACCCGGACCCTGCGCTGCGGACGGAGTTCGTCAAGTTCCAGCTCCTGAGCAGGTACGACCAGATCGGCGCGCTTATCACGGAGACCAGGCAGTACGCGCAGCAGCAGTACGGCCGGTACGTGGCGTTCGGGGCAAACACCTTCTTCATGAGCGCGAACAAGCAGCTCTTCCTGCCGTTTATGGACTTCGTCGTGTACGAGAACTCCCTGGATTTCCCGCCCCGGGGAGAGTACCTCGGCACTCACCTTCTGGCACGGGCCGCACTGCCGCACAGGTGGGCGGTGATGTTTCCGAACATCGTCGACCTGCTCGATTTTCAGGCAGGCGGCGATTGGGACGTCTTCCTTCACTGGCTGTCCGAGGCCTATGCCGCAGGAGAGGGCTTCCTCGTGCCTTACGACGCGTACGCATTCGGGGGTGGACAGAGCTCCGTTACCGGACAGATCACCCTCCCGGCACAGCTCGTGCGGCCGTATGCCGACCTGTTCAAGCAGTACTATCCTCAGGTGGGCCAATCCCATATGCTGGCGGATGTCGGGGTCGTCTATCCCTACCGGCAGGTGCTCGATGAGTATATCGACAGGGGCTATGCGACGCCGTGGGAGGCGTCAGAGCCCACGCACCAGCTCTTCCTGGATATGACCCGTATCCTTCAGAACGACCATATCCAGTTCAACGTGGTTTATGTGGGAGACGGGACGTTCGTAAAGAGGCCCCTTGACGACGACGACCTCATCAGGTACAAGGCACTGGTAATACCGGACACATGGACGCCGGACGCAGACGAACAGCGGATCCTCAACACCTACAGGCTTTGCGGCGGGCATATCGTGAAGAGCGGCGACGTCGTAGACGGCAGCGCACTGGGGGAGCTGGGCTCGCTCTCGTCCGTGTCCACCGATGCCCCGCCGACCGTGGGGATCGTCTCAGCGCGGTCTGGCAGTACCGTACTCCTGCACTTCATCAACTATGCCTACGATGGTCAGGCCCACCGGTTTACGGACACAGGGCCGTTCAACGTCTCCATAGCGCTGCCGGCCGGCCTTACGTGCACGGACACCTCTCTCGCGATGAGTGAGCCGGGGAAACCGTCCGCTGCGCTCGGCTTCACGACAACGGACCGGAGGCTGTATTTCACGGTCCCGGACGTCCACATCTATTCGCTTGCGGTGTTCGGACAGTGTTTTTAAGGCTAACGGAAGGACGGGAAAGGCAGTTGGCGTACGGGAGCGCCCCTAATAATCGAGTACGTCCTTATAAAATTCTTCTTCCTTTATGGCCTGAATAAAAAGCATGTCTGCGACCATGCCGAAGTCCGGGCTCGTCGCCTCGCTTATCTCCTTCAAGACGGCCGAGATGTCCGTCCATCGCGCCGCGATCTGCCTCATCGCAGACACGAGCTTCCTGCCCAGGAACCCCTCGAGGGCCTCGGCATACATCTTCCTGAACCCACCCCCGCCCGTACCCCGTTTTTCCATTACCTGATACGCGAACCGTGCGAGCCACCTCCAGTCGTCCAGCGCCTTCCATTCGACAATCTTCCTGGACGCAAGCCGCATGCCCCCGACCCCGTAGCCTTCAAAGGCATCATGGCTCAGCATGCTCTTCGCATTTTCTTTTGCTCCGGCGGCTAATAGCTTCTTTCTTTGCAGAACGAGGTCTGGCCTTGCTACGGGGGTAAAATGCGCATGCGTCCCCTCGGGGAAGTTGCCGTGCAGAACGCCCTCGAGCAGTGCATCGAGGGAGCACTGGGTCAGTCCCTTCCGCTCCGTATCGGAGACGTACGCCGTGTTGTCTTCGAGGTCGTACCCCCAGAGGACGACCACGTGTCCGGGGAAGTGTGTCTTGCTCTTGTAGTAGTCGAGGTAGAAGATGTCCGTCCTCAGCAGCACCGGCATGCCGCCATCTATGCTTGACAGCAGCGCGGTCCGTATATCGTCCCTCGAATCTGTTTCAGCCCACGTGAAGTCAACGCCGATGTTCCTGAAGAAGACCTCTTCTATGTCCCTCGACCTGAAGTGCAGTATCCTCGACGGGTTCAGACCCTCGATATACCAGAACCCCAGACCCGCCCCTATGCAGAAGCACTCCGGCTCCGTCAGCCCGTAGCCGTAAAAGCGCATGAGGTCTGCCAGTGCTGTTGACGCGCAATGTCTCCCGGGGACGTGGACCCAGTTTTTAACGATGGTCTGACCCATGGGAAGGATGTAATCACAGTTTTATGCGATCGTGCAATCGTTATCTGCAAGTCGGCTGAGTTCTCCCCTGTCTTACCATGCCTATTCCCTGCAATCGTTCCTTGTTCTTTTTCTTGACGTCTACTTTCTCTTGTGTCTATATATAGTCCAGAGAAAATCAGTACTGACTTTGCCACCTTTGAGATTGGTTGTTAGAACCCTTACATGGGTTGGACGATATAGACAATTGAACAAAGGAGGAGTGTATGAAGCAGTCAAAAGCTGTGTGGTTCACACACACACACACACACACACACATAGTGTTGTGTGCAGTCTTAGGGGTAGTCGTTAGTCTATTGTTTTTCAATGTCTCATACGCAGATAGTCCGAACCCATCCGCAGC
>JAMCVD010000093.1 GCA_023381995.1 Deltaproteobacteria bacterium | reverse complement strand
AAAAAGAACGTCCTCTCCACCATCATGCAGAGCTTTATACTCCTTGCGGTCATAAGTATCCAATGGGTACTGTGGGGGTACAGCCTCTCGTTCGGTCCGGACATCCACGGTATCATAGGGAGCCTGAGATGGTTCGGGCTGAACCACGTCGGTTTCGCACCCAACCCGGACTATGCGCCCACGATACCCCACCAGGTATTCATGGTATTCCAGATGATGTTTGCGGTGATAACGCCGGGGCTCATAACCGGGGCGTTCGCCGAGCGGATGAAGTTCAAGACGTTCCTCGTATTCATTGTATTGTGGGCGACGTTCGTCTATGACCCCATAGCACACTGGGTATGGGGGGCCGGGGGGTGGATACATCGGCTCGGGGCGCTCGATTTCGCGGGCGGTACCGTCGTCCATATAAGTTCCGCCATATCCGCCCTTGCAGCAATCCTTATCATCGGCAAGAGACACAACTACGGCAAGGAGCACAACCCTCCCCATAACCTTACGATGACCGTACTGGGAGCATCGCTGCTGTGGTTCGGGTGGTTCGGATTCAATGCAGGGAGCGCGCTGTCAGCGGGCGCACTTGCAGGGTCGGCATTTATCGTTACCAATATGGCGGCCGCCGCGGCCACTCTCGGATGGCTTGCCGCTGAATGGGCAAGGAGCGGCAAACCGACCATGCTGGGGGCAGCGAGCGGCTCCGTTGCCGGACTTGTGGCGATTACCCCTGCGTCCGGTTTTGTCGGGCCCATACCAGCCATCATCATAGGCTTTATTGCTGGCATGCTGTGCTACTACGCCGTGAGCCTGAAGCCAAAATTCGGTTACGATGACTCGCTCGACGTCGTCGGCGTCCACGGTGTCGGAGGGACATTCGGTGCGCTCGCGACCGGGCTCTTTGCGAGCGTCGCGATCAACGCCGGCGGCGCCAACGGCCTGTTCTACGGCAACCCAAAGCAGTTCCTCGTCCAGTTCATAGCGGTCTTGGCAACAATCGTCTACGGGTTCGTTGCGACGTTTGTAATAGTCAAGGTGCTCGATGTGGTGATGGGTCTGAGGGTGACCCAGGAAGAAGAGGTAATGGGCCTTGACATAACGCAGCACGGCGAAGAAGGGTACAACATGTGACCGTTGCGTGGGGCGATTCGGGGAATCGCCCCACGCCATGACGGCCGGATCGCCCAGCGCCGTTCATGGTCGCATCCCCCGGCTCAGTACAGTATCGTGCTGCACGTAAATGTCGTTACGCTGAGGTAGTTACCGCTGATACACTGGCAGAAAAGCTTCTGGCCGTTGCCGCGTTGAGAGCAGTAATCGGATATCGCCGGCGGGGACAGCGGGTCGCCCGCGAGTATGGACGGTAGGTCCGGGAGCGGCACGTTCGTTCCGAGCGTCTGGTTTATCTGTTGTACAAAGATGCTCGCGAGTATCGCGTAGCCCGTATTCGTGAGGTGCAGGTCGTCGAGACTGTAGAAGCCGCCGAGATGGCTCATGCTGAGCGGTATGCCGGCCACGATGTATTCGGGAAAGCCGTGCGCATCGAAGGTTATCTTCTGGCCGCTCAATGAGAGCTGTCCGTTTACCAGCTCGTCGAACGGGACGATGTGGACGTTCGGATACTGTGCTACCACCTGCTTGAACTCTGCGTTGAATTGGTCGATCCTCTGGTTCGTGGAGGCGAATGCGCTGCATGCGTTTTTCTGGCATGTATCGGTAGTAAAGGTCGAGCAGTCGTAGCTGTTGGACGCGCTTGCGGCCTGATCGAGTGTCTGCAAGGACACGGTCCCGAACGTTTCCCCGCATGCGGCGAGCTGGTTCAGTGCGCCCTGCTGGTTTGACGGGAACATGCTTATGTGGGGGACGTCCGCGAGGAACACCTGTTAAAGTAGTTGTGCGAACGCGGAGACCGCCTGTGTGATATAGAACGTGAAATCGCTCAGCGTCGTGTTGTCGGTCACGAGGTCGTTCCCGTACAAGTCCGTGCTCATGATTATCGTCGGATGCAGGTCTTCTGCCATCTGGATCTCTGACTTGATGTCCTTCGTCTCGAATATGCTGTTGTCCTGGGGTGCGAACAGAATATTGCTCAATACGATTGTACCGAGCCCCCTGCTTGTAACCGACGCCGGGCCGGTGACCTCGTTCTCGATGGTCGCACCGGGCACGGCGATGTTGTAGGGAAGTATGCTCGTGTCCTCGAAGTTCCTGGGTATGTCCATGGTCTGCGTCTGGGGGTCTATGAGCGCATTCACGACTGCCTGCGCGATATTGCTCGTGTCCAGGGTGTAGCCCCCTGTCGTATCGAGCCCGGCGAGCCCCAGATCGGGTGGTATGCCCGGCATTTTGATCAGGGGTATCGGGAAGTATGCCCCTGCCTGTCTCGCTACCCATGTTGCTGGGCCGTTGAGCTGGGCGATCTCGTTGTAGCTGTCGGATTGGAAGCCCGCCGTGTAGCTTGCACCCACGGCCACGAAGGTCTTGAATGCGCTGTCCACGGGTGGTCGGTATGTGTATGCGTTTGCGAGATAGGCGCATGTACTGAGGCTGTTTGCCATGACGAGCGGATAGGTGCCTGCTGTCGGCGTGCCCGCCGTGGTAAAGGTGATCGTCATTGTGCTGTTGGACTGCCGAGTGGCCGTTACCCACCGTGCCTTGTTGCCGAGGTAGACCGTCGCTGTGGTAAACCCCGGGCCCACCCCGCTGATCACCGCGGTCACCTGCTGGTCGCCGAACTGCGGGCCCGTGGTAGGGGATATACTCAGGAGGCGTACGCCCGACGCAAGATTGGTACATACACTGGAATACCTGCTGTCTATCGAGGTGCCGCCGCTCTTGTTGCCGCATCCCTGTAGGACTATTGCTGCCGACAGTAGCAGTAAGGTAGCGAAAATGTTTACTATCTTCATAGTGTCCCTTTCTTTCATAGATATTCATACTTCATACAATACAACTGCACCGGATTGCAATAAGTATCTTGGATCTTTCGGTCGAACAGTTGACACGGCCTCCCGTATCAATAGTATGGTGGCTGAAAAGGAGCAGAAGCTATGAGGAGACCGCATTCGCACAACTACTTTATGAAGGCCGTGTCGCTCATGCCCGGCGGAGTGAACAGTCCGGTGAGGGCGTTCAAGGCGGTCGGCGATGACCCCATCGTCGTAACGAGGGCAAAGGGCGACAGGCTTTATGATGCCGATGGAAACAGGTATATAGACTACTGCATGTCCTGGGGCCCGATGATCCTCGGACACGGTAACATCAAAGTATTGAATGCCATACGGAAGGCGGTACGGGGAGGGACGAGTTTCGGCACGCTGTGTCCGTACGAGGTAAGACTCGCCGAGCTCATCGCCCATGCGTATCGGTCCATAGAGCTCGTGAGGATGGTGAGCTCTGGAACAGAGGCCACGATGAGCGCGGTACGGGTGGCCCGCGCATACACGAAGAGGGACAGGATCGTGAAGTTCGAGGGCGGGTACCACGGGCACTCGGACCAATTCCTCATAAAGGCCGGTTCCGGGCTTGCGACGCTCGGTACACCTTCGAGCCCCGGCGTGCCGGAGGCCTTCGCATCGCTGACCCTTACGCTGCCGTACAACGATCCCGACACGCTGCAGAGGCTCATATCGGAGCGATGGAGGGAGATAGCCGCTGTAATCGTGGAGCCTGTCGCAGGCAATATGGGCGTCGTTCCGCCTGTGCCGGGCTTCCTTGAGACACTGAGGGAATCGACCGCACGGCACGGCATTGTACTTATATTCGATGAGGTCATAACCGGCCTGAGGCTCTCGCTCTCCGGCGCACAGGGCGTGTTCAGGATATCTCCGGACATGACGACCCTCGGCAAGATTATCGGGGGCGGGATGCCGGTCGGGGCCTACGGCGGCAAAAAAGAGATCATGGACATGGTATCTCCCGAGGGTGCCGTCTACCAGGCGGGAACGCTTTCCGGCAACCCGGTCGCGATGGCTGCGGGCATAGCGACTATAAAAGAGATAAACTCGGGTCCGGAGTTTTATAAGGACCTCGAAAAGAAGACGAGTCATCTCGTGAGCGGGCTGAAGGACGCGGCAAGGCTTACCGGCAAAGCTATCACGATAAATTCCATAGGCTCCATGTTCACGCCGTTTTTTACAGACGGCGCCGTATGCGATCTGGCCTCCGCAATGAGGTCCGATACGAAGCTCTATGCCGGGTTCTTCCGTCGCATGTTCGAGAAGGGCGTTTATATGCCTCCGTCCCAGTTCGAGGCCCATTTTATGTCCATTGCCCATTCAGCGCATGATATAGACAGGACGATCAAATATGCCTATGAGGCACTCAGGGAACTGTAGCGTCCCTGTCCTTTGTATATACCTTGTATTTTAAAGAAAATATTATTATACATGTCGTATGACCGCTGATACCAGGAAACGATGGATGCTGTACGGCGCGTACGGTTACACGGGCAGGCTGATCCTCGAGCAGGCCGTAAAGATGGGACAACGGCCCGTCCTATCTGGCCGCTCCAGAGACAAGCTGCTGCCCCTTGCAAGGCAGTACGGGCTCGAGGCAATGGTCGCGGACCCCGGCGTGCCGGAGCAGTTGCGGGACGCGCTGCGCACGGTGCAGGTCGTCCTTAATGGTGCAGGGCCGTTTATCAATACGTACATACCGATCGTCGAGGCGTGCCTCGATACCGGGACCAGCTACCTCGATATAACGGGGGAGATACCTGTCTTCGAAGGGATCTTCTCGTATGACCGGCGTGCACGAGACAGAGGCATATGTCTCATACCGGGCGTAGGCTTCGATGTTGTCCCGAGCGATTGTCTTGCAAAGTATGCCGCTCTTAAGCTCCCGGGTGCATCCATGCTCGAGATCGCCTTCGTGGGACTGAAGCATCCAAGTGCCGGCACGCTCAAGACGATGATAGAGATACTATCGAAAGGCGGCATCGTGAGAAGAAACGGCGCAATAACCCCTCTGCCGCTCGGGAGCGGCGTAAGAAAAGTACGGTTTACAAACGGGTCCTTTACGGTGATGCCGATCCCATGGGGTGACCTCGAGACCGCATTCTATTCGACGCACATCCCTGACATAACGACATACATGGCGTACCCGGCGTCCATCGCATACGCGGTGAGGCTCATCGCCCCGCTCGTGAGTGGGCTCTTGAGCGTGGAAGCGGTCCGGAGGGCGGCCAGGGCCGCGATCGACAAGAGGGTCTCGGGGCCCGATGAAGAGATGCGCCTAAGGGGCGGGTCGTTTCTATGGGCAAAGGTCTCCGACAAAACGGGTAAGGCGGTGGAGGCATGGCTCGATACGCTCGAAGGCTACCGGTTCACGGCGGTTTCCGCGGTCCATGCCGTTGAAAGCGTACTCAGGCTGGGTCCCACGGGGGCACTTACGCCGTCCATCGCGTTCGGTCCGGACTTTGTGCTCGGGATCGAAGGCACCAAACGGTACGACAGCCTATGATATGGGATGAGAGGTCCATGAGCGTCCTATGAGAAAGATCACGACCGTAAGACCTTATATTACGTTTGCCGCTATCATCGTCTACACTGTTGTTGCAGGAGTGCTTGTAATAGTGGCAGGGCTGTTCGATTACAAGGGAAGAATGTACGATCTGATATCGAGGGTATGGTCGAATGCCATCCTCTATACGGCAGGGATAAAGGTCACGATAGAGGGGCTTGATAACGTCGATCGGAATACCCCCCATATATTCATGTCCAACCATCTGAGTCATCTCGATACGGCTGCATTCATAGCGAAGATACCCTTCAGAATACGGTTCTTTGCAAAGAAGGAACTGCTCCGGGTGCCGGTGTTCGGTCAGGCGCTCTATATGTCCAGACACATCATCATAGACAGGAAGAATACGGAGAAAGCCAAAAAGAGCATAAGCGATGCGAAAGAGAGGATAAGGAGGTACGGACTAAGCGTGCTCGTGTTCCCGGAGGGCACCAGGAGCACGACCGGAAAGTTAGGAGAGTTCAAGAAGGGCGGCTTCGTGCTCGCTATCGAGGCCGGCATACCCATCGTGCCTATCGCAGTCAAGGGCAGCCTCGAGCTGCTCCCGGCACATACGCTATTGGTGCGGTCGGGCCGGATTAGAATAAATATCGGCAGGCCTATAGCCGCGGCTGACTACACGAGGGACACCAAACAGGCACTCATGGGAAAGGTAAGGGCCGAGATAGAGAGGCTCGGCCTTCAGTCCGGGTAGGCGCATGTTTCCTTGCTATTATCACGAATGACCAGCTCAATTTGCGGAGGGACCCGTTTATGAGGGGCGTAAGAAGTGCATCGAGCATGTTTGTAAATAAAAGTATTGCAGAAATGATGACATAGAGTGTTTTTGAATATCTTTTCGACAGTTCTCCTAAATGGACGTTGGCCTCGGAAAGCATGTTGTAATAGCTTATATTCATGATATCGAAGTTGTTCTTTTCCAGTGTATCTAAAACATTTTCCGGCACGCAGGCGTTCTCTCCTTCCGTGAGATATTTGAAATGCTTGCCGATCCTGTTCGCGAGGAGCCTGAACGGGTTCGATCCGCTCGGCTCGACGATGACAAACAACCCGCTGTCCTTCAGGATTCTATACCCCTGCTTTATAAAGGCCTCTTTGTTGATGAAATGGTGCAGCGACCTGAAGCAGAACAGGGTATCGATGGCTTCGTCATGTATCGGGAGCTGCTCCGCAAGGCACTGGACAAGGTCTATGTGCCCCGGGGACACTGACACATTTTTTACATAATTGTGATGGGGCTGCAGTGCCCGTTTCAGTATGCCCATGGATATATCGCAGCCGATCGCATTGTTTGCTCCGAGCTCCTTGAAGTAAAAGAGGTAGCGCGCTATGTTACACCCGGTCTCGCATATGTCTCTCTGCTGAACGGTCGACCGGGGAATGAATCTGAGCGCCCTGTCGAAGGACGATCTGTAGAGCGGGTTGAACAGTCTTTCCGATGTGGACTTTGCCTCTCCGAAAAACGAGAGATAGGCCGTATCGAAAAAATCCCTTTCTTTGTTATAGGATGTACTGTCGCTGTCCATAGAGACTAAAATACAGTAATATTGTGATATAAACAAGCTTTTTTTCACCCGTTTCCCCTGCCTCAGCCTGACCCAAAGGATGGATTGCGGTGGTTCGGTCGTACTACATCTTGTTATTGACGTCTGGTGTTACTTTCATATATGTATTGCTAAGAAAAAAAATAAAGGAGGTACAAAGTGGAAGAAAAGGAGCGGTTGCTTATTGTAAAGCTTTCAGAGCAGAACCCGGAGCTGAAGAAGCTGTGGGACGAGCACCTTGACTACGAGAAAAAGATCAAAGATCTGGAGAGAAAGCTGCATCTATCGCCGGAGGAAGAGATAGAGAAGAAGAGGCTGCAAAAGCTCAAGCTCTCCGGCAAAGACAAAATGTTCGAGATCCTTTCGAAATATAGAGTGGAGGGGAACTAACCTCATGAGAAGCGACGAGACGAAAAAGGGCATCGAGAGGGTGCCCCACAGGGCACTGATGCATGCAGCGGGGGTTGCGCGGTCGGAGTTCGAGAAGCCTTTTATCGGCATAGCATCGAGCTTCACGGACCTTATACCTGGGCATGTGGGCATGCGGGTACTCGAGAGGTTCCTCGAGAACGGGGTGTACGCCGGTGGAGGCCATCCGTTTATATTCGGCATACCAGGGATATGCGACGGTATAGCGATGGGGCATGTCGGCATGCATTATTCGCTGCCCATCAGGGAGCTTATAGCCGACTCGGTAGAAACGGTCATACAGGCACACAGCTTGGACGGCGTGATACTGCTTACGAACTGCGACAAGATCACCCCCGGTATGCTTATGGCCGCTGCACGGCTCGATATACCGGCCATTGTTTTGACTGCTGGTCCGATGCTTGCCGGCAGGGCGGGAAGGCTCAACAACGAGCGGCTCGACCTCGTCCACGACGCATTTGAGGCGGTGGGCAGGTACAATAGGGGCGAGCTTACGGAGGACGATGTCGTGGCGATGGAAATCGGAGCATGTCCCGGTGAGGGCTCCTGCCAGGGGCTGTACACGGCGAACACCATGGCATGCCTTACCGAGGCGCTCGGCATGTCCCTGTACGGCGCAGGTACCGCACTCGCCGTATCATCGAAGAAGAGGCACATCGCCTTTGAGACGGGCAAGAGGATCGTGGAGCTTGTCAGGGACGACGTCACGGCACGACGGATCATGACGAGGGACGCATTCGAGAACGCAATAAGGGTCGATATGGCCCTCGGCGGATCGACGAATACCGTGCTGCACATCACCGCGATAGCGCACGAGGCCGGTATGGACCTGCCCCTCGAGCTGTTCGACAGGATCAGCAGCGAGACTCCCAACATAACGCGCATACGGCCGTCCGGCGATTATATGATGGAGGACATCGAGTATGCCGGCGGTATCCCCGCTGTTCTGAACAGGCTCAAGGACATGCTGAAAGACAGCGCCACTGTTACGGGCCCTTCCGTGCTCGAGCTCGCGAAGCGGGGCACCGTCTACGACGGGGAAGTCATACGGCCCCTCGACAGGGCGTACAGCGGGAGCGGTGGCATCGCCCTGCTGAAGGGCAGCCTTGCCCCTGACGGCGCCGTGATAAAGGTAGCGGGCATCGGGTCCGGGCTCGAACACTTCAAGGGCAGGGCGAGGGTCTTTGACTCCGAGCAGCACGCGATGAAGGCGATCATGGGGAAGCAGATAAAGCCAGGCGATGCGATAGTCATACGGTACGAAGGGCCGAAAGGCGGTCCAGGCATGCGAGAGATGCTGTCTCCGACGTCGGCCATATCCGGTATGGGCATGGGGGAGAAGGTGGCCCTGATCACGGACGGGAGGTTTTCGGGCGGGACGCGGGGGCTCTCGATAGGCCACGTCTCCCCGGAAGCGGCGTCCGGGGGCGCTATCGGACTTGTCAGGGAAGGCGATATGATCGTTATCGACCTCAGGAAGAAGTCCATCGACATCGAGGTCCCGGACGCAGAGCTCGGAAGGAGGCGCGCCGGCTTCAGGCCCCCGGAGCCGAAGTTCAAGAGCGGATGGCTTGCGAGGTATGCGAGGCTCGTGACATCGGCAAATACGGGTGCCGTACTGAGATAGGTATGCGGGGTTGCATGTTTATGGGTAATACCTTAGAGTAGGGGAAGGACGCAGAGAATGAAGATGAATGGCGCAAAGATATTCGTGGAAAGCCTCAAGAAGGAAGGCGTGGACACCATTTTCGGATATCCCGGCGGCGTTGTCCTGTACATATACGACGAGCTGTACCACAGCGATATACGGCACATCCTTGTCAGACATGAGCAGGGGGCTGCCCACATGGCCGACGGCTATGCGAGGACGACCGGCAAGGTAGGGGTGGCGCTTGTGACGTCCGGGCCCGGTGCCACGAACACCGTTACCGGGATCGCGACTGCCTACATGGACTCCATACCGATAGTCGTATTTACCGGGCAGGTCTCCACCAATCTCGTCGGGAACGACGCGTTCCAGGAGGCTGACATCGTCGGCATAACGAGGTCGTGTACGAAGCACAACTTCCTCATCAAGAACGTCAAAGATATGGCGAGGACCATCAAGGAGGCCTTCTATATAGCAAAGACCGGCAGGCCCGGTCCGGTCGTCGTCGATATACCGAAGGATGTAACCATCGACACTACCGAGTTTTCCTATCCGGACACCATCGACCTCCCTGGCTACAAGCCCACATACGAGGGACATACCGGCCAGATCAAGCGCGCGATCGATATGGTCCTCGCTTCGAGGAAGCCGGTCATCTATACGGGCGGAGGCATCATAAGCTCCGGCTCTTCGAAAGAGCTTCTGACGTTTACAGAGCTTCTGGGCGCACCCATAACCAATACGCTCATGGGACTCGGCGGTTTCCCGGGCGACCATCCGCTGTTCATGGGCATGCTCGGCATGCACGGTACGTACGCGGCAAACATGGCCGTTACACACACCGACATGCTTATCGCGATAGGGGCGAGGTTCGACGACCGGGTGACCGGCGACATCAACGAGTTCGCACCGGACGCGAACATCGTACACATAGACATAGATCCGACGTCCATCAGCAAGAATGTTGAGGTCGATATCCCCATCGTCGGCAATGCAAAGCAGGTACTGGTCGAGATGAACAGGCTGCTCAAACAGGACAAAAGGCTCAAGTCGTTCCATAGCGAGATAGAGGACTGGAAGGCACTCATAAGGAAGTGGCAGGAGGCATACCCGCTGACGTACAAAGACACGGGCAAGCTCAAGCCCCAGTTTGTGATCGAAAGGCTCTATGAGCTTACGAAGGGCAATGCCATCATTACGACGGAGGTCGGGCAGAACCAGATGTGGACGGCCCAATTCTATAAGTTCAGGAAACCGAGGACGTTCGTCACATCCGGCGGGCTCGGAACGATGGGCTACGGCTTTCCGGCGGCGATCGGCGCAAAGATAGCGATGCCGGATGTACCCGTCATAGACGTGGCGGGCGATGGCAGTATCCAGATGAACATTCAGGAGCTCGCAACGGCGGTACAGTACAAGGTGAATGTCATTGCCGCCATCCTCAACAACAATTATCTCGGGATGGTAAGACAATGGCAGAGTCTGTTCTACGGCAAGAGGTACTCGCATACGCGCATGTCGTACAAGCCGGACTTCGTAAAATTGGCCGATGCGTACGGTGCAAAGGGGTATGCGGTGGACAAAGAGGACGACGTCGTGCCCGTGCTGAAAGAGGCATTGAGGAGCAAGCTCCCCGTGTTGATCGATTTCCATGTCGAGGAAGAGGAGGACGTCTATCCCATAGTGCCTGCCGGGGCATCGTTGAAGAAGATGCTGTTGGCATAGGGAGGGATCATGAGACACACGATATCGCTTACGGTGGAGAACAAATTCGGCGTGCTGGCAAGGGTGGCCGGCCTGTTCAGCGGCAGGGGGTACAATATCGAGAGCCTGAGCGTCGCGGAGACACTCGATCCCCTGATATCGAAGATGACCATCGTGACGAGCGGCGAGGACAAGATCATAGAGCAGATCATCAAGCAGTTGAACAAGCTCATCAATACCATAAAGGTCACCGACCTTACGGTCACAGACCATGTGGAGAGGGAGATGGTGCTCGTGAAGGTCTCCGCAAGCGGCGAGAGCAGGACAGAGGTACTGAGGCTCGTCGATATCTTCAGGGGGAAGATCGTCGATGTGAGCCCGGACACGTTCGTGATAGAGCTGACCGGGGACGAAGAGAAAATACAGGCCGTGTTGAGCCTGCTCAAGCCCCTCGGCGTGAAG
>JAMCVD010000077.1 GCA_023381995.1 Deltaproteobacteria bacterium | reverse complement strand
TCTATACGGTTGCTAACAGGTAAACCCCGTTACGTGACCACGGCGCGTTAAACCCTGTGGCAAGTGGAGCTCGCTCCGCTCGCTCACCCTGCGCCAAGAGCGCAGGGCATTCAAGGAACGGGGTAAAAGGACAGTTGGATATATGTATGCTGGACACTATATTTAAGCCTTCGAGCATCGCCCTCATAGGCGCGTCGAGGGTCCCGGGGAAGGTAGGCTACAGCCTGCTTAAAAATATCGCCGGTGGCGGGTATCGCGGGAAGGTGTACCCGGTCAATCCGACAGCCTCGGAGATACTCGGCATAACGGTCTATCCGGACATCAAAAGTATACCAGGCCCCATAGACCTCGCGGTGTTCATGATACCGCCCAGGGCGATCATATCTTCAATCAAGGACTGTGCGGACAGAGAGACGAAGTTTGCAGTCGTTATTTCCGCGGGCTTTAAAGAGGTGGGCGTCGAGGGCGCACTGCTTGAAAAGCAATTGAAGGAACAGGCCGACGCCCATGGCATAAGGCTCGTCGGTCCCAACTGCCTGGGGGTTATCGATACGAAGGCCAGGCTGAACGCCTCTTTCGCTGCGGACATGCCGCTCGCCGGCGATATATCCATACTGTCCCAGTCCGGCGCCCTGCTTACAGCCATACTTGACTGGGCACTTGCGAACGACATGGGCTTCTCGAAGTTCATAAGCCTGGGCAATAAGGCCGACCTCAACGAGGCGGACTTCATCGAGTACCTTGCCGACGACCCGGACACAAGGGTCGTACTCGGCTATATAGAGGGCGTTTCGGACGGAAGGGCGTTCATTGAAAAGGCGTATAGGGCATCGAAGAAAAAGCCCGTCATCCTGATCAAGGCGGGCGGGACCACGGTCGGCGCACGGGCGTCCTCCTCTCACACAGGAACACTCGCTGGCTCCGATGCCGCGTTCGATGCCGCTTTCAAACAGTCGGGCGTCATAAGGGCGCACACCATCGAAGAGCTTTTCGATATAGGCAAGTTGTTCGAGAGCCAGCCACTGCCGAAGGAGGGAGGACTGGCGATCGTAACCAATGCAGGAGGACCGGGGATAATCACGGCGGATGCAACGGAACGGGCCGGCATAAGGCTTGCGCATCCGGACGATGACAGTATACTTGCCCTGAAAAAGGTCCTGCCGCCTTCGGCGGCATTCGGGAACCCGTTCGATATCATCGGCGACGCCCTGGCGGACAGGTACAAGTCGGCCCTTGACATACTCGTCAAAGACAGGGACGTCTCGGGCATACTCGTCCTGCTTACGCCCCAGGACATGACCGAGATAGACAGGACCGCACAGACGGTCGTCGATGTCTCGAACGGGGACGCACGACGGCTCGGCAGGACGGTGATCGGGGGCTTCATGGGCGGAAAGGACATCGCGTCCGGCATCAGAATACTCAATAGCGGCAAGGTACCGAACTATGTGTTCCCCGAGTCCGCGATAAGAGCATACAGGGTTGCCATGAACTACAGGGACTGGCTCTCCAAGCCGGAGAAGACATACAGGCACTACGATATAGACTTGGGTAAGGTGAGGCAGAGCCTCGATACCGTACGGGCATCGGGCAGGTCGAGCCTCGTGGACGTCGAAGCAAGGCAGATAGTGGAGCTTTATGGGTTCAGGACCCCGAAGAGCATGCTTGCGCATACCATGGAAGAGGCAGACGCCTATGCCGCATCGATAGGCTACCCCGTGGTCATGAAGATAGCGTCTCCGGACATCCTGCACAAAACGGACGTCGGCGGCGTCGCGGTAGGAATAAAGGACGTGGAAGGGCTCGAGGCCTCCTTTTCGAGTATAACAAACAACGCCAGGAAGTTCATGCCCGCGGCAAGGATATGGGGCGTCGTGATACAGGAAATGCTCGACAGGGGCATCGAGACGATCGTGGGCATGCATATCGATCCGAACTTCGGGCCGCTCGTCATGTTCGGGCTCGGCGGCATCTATGTGGAAGTGCTCAGGGACGTCTCATTCAGGGTGGCGCCCGTGTCCGAGGCCGAGGCGCACGAGATGATACAAGAGATTCGATCGTACCCCCTGCTGCTCGGGGTGCGCGGGGCAAAGAAGATGGACATACCTGCAATAGCGGACGGCATCATGCGCGTGTCCCAGCTCGTTATCGATAACCCCGATGCCGCTGAGCTGGACATAAACCCGCTGCTCGTGCAGGAGGAAGGGCTGGGTGCCGTAGCGGTCGATGCGCGCATCGCCATAAAACATTGAGGAGGTAAGCGTATGGTTCCCCTTTTTATCGGTTCAACGAACGGTTATTCCGGCAAGACACTCCTATCGGCAGTACTCGGCAGGATACTTCAGGAGCACGGCTACACGATCGGGTACATGAGGATCATAGGGAAATCGATAGGCGGGAGAGGGACGCTGCTCTACGACACTGATGCGGGGTTCGTCAAGGAGGCGCTCGGGCTCACGGACCCGGTCGAAAAGATGTCGCCGGTCATCCTGACGCACGACCTCATCGCATCCGTGTTCAGGGGAAAGGAGTTCGACGGCCTGGCCTTGTTCAGGGACGCCTTCAACCAGCTCTCTCCAGACAAGGACGTCGTGATCGTCAGCGGCGCAGCAAACCTCTATGAGGGCCTTACGATGAGGATCAGCAGCCTGATCACGATCAAGGCGCTCGACGCAAAGGCCGTGCTCATCGATCCCTACAGAGACGAAGTCTGCGTCGACTGCATACTTTCCTCGAAGGAGCTGCTCGGCGATAGGCTCGCGGGGATCATTATAAACAGGGTCACGCTGGACGATATGGGCTTCGTCGTAAACGACATCGTGCCCTACCTCACGAAGAGGGGGGTACGGGTGTTCGGGGTGGTACCGAGGGAGGCGACCCTCGAGTCGGTCTCGGTCAGACAGATCAGGGACACGGTCGGCGGGGAGATGCTCTCCGGGCAGCAGAGACTCGACGAGCTTATAGAGAACCTCGTCGTGGGCGCAATGGATGTCGAGAACGCATTGAAGAACTTCATCAAGATCAAGAACAAGGCAGTGATCACGGGTGCAAACAGGGCGGACATCATAATAGCCGCTCTCGAGACGTCGACGAAGTGCCTCGTGCTTACCGGAGACATACTGCCCAACGAGATCGTGCTCGGAAGGGCGCAGTCCATGGGTGTGCCTGTCATCCATGTGAAGTACGATACCCTCACGACCCTGTCAAAGATCGAGTCCATAATAGGCAAGGTAAGGATCGTCAGGGACGACCAGATCGAAAAGGGCTACGAGATGATCAGGCAGTATGTCGATGTGAAAGGCCTCTTTGCCTCGGTGGGCATACTTTTTTCTTCCTGTTGACTCCTTCCCCTTATGGGTTTACGATAGTACGGATCAGGATAATGGATGGCTGCTCTGCCTACCTGCGAGGGTACGGCGGGGAGGAAAGTCCGGACTTCAAAGGGCAGGGTGGTCGCTAACGGCGACTGCCCCGATTTTATCGGGGTAAGGAGAGTGCAACAGAAAGTAAACCGTCCGCCTCTGGTGGACAAGGGTGAAACGGCGAGGCAAGAGCTCACCAGTGCCATGCGCGAGTGTGGCAGCTCTGTAAACCCCATCCGAAGCAAGACCGAGTATGCAGGCGCCTGAGGACTGCCCGTCCGATGTCTGCGGGTCGGTTGCTGGAGGCCGTCAGCCATGGCGGTCCCAGACAAATAGCCATAGCGAACAGAATCCGGCTTACGGTTATCCTGATCTTCTTTTCCTGTATGGTGCGAAAAAGGGGCTTACATCTCTACGGAATACTCTATGGTATCGAACCAGAAACCTGTCTTCTTCACGCTGTCTATCTCGGCCTCGATCAAGGTAAGGTGGGCCTGCTCCATCTCGGCAAGCCTCTTGAAGGTCGTCTGTATCTCCGGCAGGGCGTTGTTTTTGGCATTGGTCGAATAGTAGCTGATGGCCCTCTGCTCGAGCGCCCTCGCTGCCTCGAGCGCCGAAAGCTCGTTTGCGTCGGCCTTCCCCATCGTCCGTATGTCCTTTTCGCTTATCCTGGGGAGCAGCGGCTCCACGACGGATTTGTCTACATCGACAGACTGCCATCCCTTCTGGCTTGCCACACTGTTAATCTGGTTGTCCAGAAGCACCATGTGTCCGTACTCATCCGTCGCAAGCCGTATAAACATGTTCTTGCCGCCGATATCGCCCGTCTGCCTCGCAAATTTCAAATATGTCAGAAGTGCTTCCTTCTCCGCCTCATCGGCTGTTCTCAGGACCTTCAACAGCTCTTTGTCCCTGTTTTCCATTTAGCTACCTCCTGTCTAATCTTCCGTTAAAACATATGCGTCATACTCTATCTGGAGCTCTTCCCGGTGGCTCTGCTCTTCCTGCATAAGGATGCCGAACAACTGCTGCTTGTCCGGCTCCTTTACTACCATGCGCATGTTCTTATACAGCCGGACGGACATTTCTTCCCTCTTTATCGCAAGCAGCAGTATCTGCTGGTATTCCATGTGGAACTGCATATCGTCGGCAAACTGCTCGTCGAGCGTGTAACTGGCAATGTCGAGTGAGGAGAGGTCGATCAGCAGCTCTTTTGATATGCTCATGGATTCGAGTTTTTGCTTGTGTGCGAGCTCCTGTTTGGCAAGCTGATCAAAGAACGTCCTCGCGTTTGAAGTCTTGACGTGCTCCTTTGCCTTTGTATAAAAATCGTACGCATCTCTCTCTCTCTCTATAGCAAACTGCAGTATATTTTTGTATTCCTTGCCCATAAGCTTCTCCTTAACGGTCAAACGTCATGGCTCAACTATAAAGGACGTATCGGTACGGTCAATAGATTTTAAAATAGGTTCCTCTCCCATTTGTGATCATGAAGAAAGAGTTTTCTCCTCTGCTCGTAAAACAAAGCTCTTTTCGGTAAAGGGGGGTACGACCCATAACGTCTCCGTATTTCCATAAAATATGCGCGTACGGACATGCCGCCCCCACGTCCACTGCCCTGTCCGGATCAAAGGAATACGACCCTGAACGGCTTCTTCTTGCCCGCCTGTACGATGTAGCTCCCTTTTGCCTCTACCCTGGAGAATATATTGTTAACGGTCTTATTGTCTATTGCGATGCCGCCTCCCTGGATCAACCGTTTCGCCTCGGACTTACTCGGGACGGCAGCGGTGTCCATGAGTATCTGGTATACGAATACGTGCCCCGGGACAGCGTTGAGTCTAAACTCCTCGAGCTCGTCGGGTATTTCCTTCTTCGAGAACACCTTCTCAAATACCTCCCGTGCACGGCGCGCCTCGGCCTCCGAGGAGAACTTCCTGCAGATATCGGACGCAAGCCGTTTCTTTATCTCCATGGGGTTTATCGTCCTCCGCGAGGCCTGCTCCTTCAATCCGTCGACCTCGTCCTGGGGTACGTCCGTCAGCAACTCATAGTATGTCCACATGAGCGCGTCGCTGATGCTCATGATCTTCCCGAATATCATATCAGCGGGCTCGTCGATGCCTATATAGTTCTCGTAGGACTTGCTCATTTTTCTTGTGCCGTCGAGCCCCGGCAGCAGCGGCATCGTCAGCACCACCTGCGGCTCCTGCGCGTAGGCCTCCTGCAATGCCCTTCCCACGATAAGATTGAATTTCTGGTCCGAGCCTCCTATCTCCACGTCCGCGTGCAGCATAACAGAGTCGTAGCCCTGCATGAGGGGATACAGCAGTTCGTGTATGCCGATGGGCCTCTTTCCCGAGTACCGCTTCGTAAAGTCGTCCCTTTCGAGCAGTCTCGCGACGGTATATTTGGAAGCGATCCGTATAAGCTCGGTCATGTCCATCTTTGAAAACCATTCCGAGTTGTACCTGACTTCGGTCCTTTCGGGGTCGAGCATTTTAAATGCCTGCTTCGTGTACGTCCGGGCATTCGTCAGGACCTGTTCCTTCGACAACTGCGGCCTTGTTGCGGACACACCCGTGGGGTCGCCTATCATCGCGGTGAAGTCGCCAATCAGGAAGACGACCGTATGGCCGGACATCTGAAAATGCCGCAATTTCTCGATCAATACGGTATGCCCGAGATGGATGTCCGCGGAGGTCGGGTCAAAGCCCGCTTTTATCCTTAGGGACTTCTTCGATGCAAGCTTTTTCTTTAACTCCTCTTCCTGTATGATCTCGATAGACCCTTTTTTTATAAGTGTCAGTGGTTCTATCATACTTTGTTTCTCTGCCGCCGCTGTGTTCAGTTGGCTATAAAAAAGGACGGCCCGCCGGGCCGTCCTTCTGGTGTTCAGGCTTTTATTATGCAGTTTACGGGGCAAACTGCAACGCAATACTGTACCGTTATCTTGCCTGCTTTTATCTCCTCTTCGTCCTCTGTGCATTTTTCCGGGTCTATCACATAGAGATCGCCGGGGCTTATGGCCCCGCGGGGACACTCCGGTTCACACACACCGCAGGCAATGCACTCCTCTGTAATCTTCATCGCCATCTCAATTTCCTCCTTTAAATGTTTGAACAGTAATTTTTAAAATTTATCTTCGTCGATTGTCAACTATATTAAAGATAGTGTTGCTTTTAAGGTCTGACAATAAACCGCTATTCTTGTATATCTCTGCTGCGGTGGAGGTGAGCAGCACGGCGCCCGTTTTGACAGACCTGTACGCCCCCACGGTGCCCGACTGCTCTTGAAAGGCCTTTGAATGCGCGGGGCACGGCCCGTCCGTTATTGCAAGGGTCGGATGAATGGTCGGAACGACAAAACTCACATTGCCTATGTCGGAAGAGCCCATCTCGCTGTCCGTAAAAAAGTTATCGATCTTTATCCCGTGCTTTCTGAGCTGGTCGGCAAACAGGCCTGCGAGCGTACGGCTCGGGCTCAAAGGATAATAGACGTTTCCGACGTACTCGATACCGTATTCTACCCTGAAGGCTTTCGCAGCCCCTTTCACCATATGTATGAACCGTCTGAGCAGTCTGCTATGGGACTCGATGCGCCTGGACCTTATAAAGAGCTCGGCCTCGGCCAGGTCCGGTATAACGTTCGCCGCCTCACCGCCGCTCTTTATGATGCCGTCTATCCTGTCCCCGTCGGGCATCGTTGTCCTGTTTATATCGACTGCCCGCATCAGCGAAAGCAGTGCCGCGAGCGCGCTCCTGCCTTTCCACGGCGTTGCGGATGCATGGGAAGAAACGCCCCTGAAGGTGACCCTGATCCTTTGCATCGACAGGGACAGCTTTACGATCTCCGTCCTGTCAGCGGGATGGATCATCATTGCCGCGTCGATGTTTTTGAATATGCCCTTTTTGACGAGCAGGGCCTTGCCGCCGATGGTCTCTTCTGCCGGACAGCCCACGACATGGATGGTACCGGGAATCGATGTCAGGAAAGACGCAGCCCCTATCGCTGCAAGTACCGACATCCCCGCGATAAGATGGTGCCCACACGCATGCCCCATGCCCTCGAGCGCGTCGTACTCCGCAAGCAGCGCGATACCGGGCCTCCCCCTGCCGTACGAGGCAACGAATGCGGTAGGTAACCCTTCGACGTCCCGTATGGAAAAGCCGTACCTCCGGAGGAGCTTGCAGAGCGCGGCCTTTGCCCTGTGTTCCTGTAAGCCGATCTCGGGGTTTTCATAGAGGTATTCGACGGTATCTATGACGTCCGGGTACGCCCTGTTTATGACCTTTGAGACCAGCGGGGGTGATATTTAAACCTCCATAATTTCCTTGTTTTTCTTCTGGACAAGCTCTTCGATCTTCTTTATATGTCCATCGGTGAGCGTCTGGATCTTCTTCTGGAGGGTCTTTGAGTCGTCCTCGCTGATCTGCTTCTCCTTTTCTATCTTCTTCAACTCATCGTTCGACGATCTCCTTATGTTCCTGACCGACACCTTGACCTCTTCGGACATCTTCCCCACTATTCTGGTAAGCTCTTTCCGTCTCTCCTCTGTCAGGGCCGGGACCGAGATGCGGACGACCTTCCCGTCGTTCACCGGGGTCAGTCCGAGCTCGGATGAGAGTATTGCCTTTTCGATTGCCTGTATCGCCTTGACGTCCCACGGCTGTATGACTATTTGCCGGGGATCCGGTGCGGAAATAGAGGATATCTGGTTCAGGGGGGTAAGCGTACCGTAGTAATCAACCTTTATAATATCGAGAATCGAAACGGATGCCCTGCCGGTCCTCAGCTTGGAAAGCTCGCCCTTGAATACCAGGATGGCCTTCTCCATCTTCTCGTTCGCCGTATGCAGTATCGTCTCGTTCATTCGTTTCACCTCCCCGTAATAAGTGTCCCAACTTTTTCGCCCATTACTATCTTCTTGATATTATCCTTTATATTTATGTCGAAGACGATTATGGGAAAATCGTTGTCCATGCTCAAGGAAATGGCCGTAGAGTCCATGACCTTCAGCCCCCGCTTGAGTACATCGATGTACTTCAGTTGATCGAACTTAACGGCGGACTTTACGATGTTGGGGTCTGCGTCATACACACCGTCGACCTTGGTCGCCTTCATGAGTATCTCGGCCTTTATCTCTATCGCCCGTAGAGCAGCGGCCGTATCGGTCGTGAAGTACGGGTTGCCCGTGCCGCCTGCGAATATTACGACCCTGCCCTTTTCGAGGTGCCGTATAGCCCTCCTTCTTATGTAGGGCTCCGCAATCTCATGCATCTCGATTGCACTCTGTACCCTTGTCTGTACGCTGTTGCGCTCGAGCACGTCCTGCAGCGCGATGGCGTTGATCGTCGTCGAGAGCATGCCCATATAATCCGCGGTGGCCCTGTCGATACCTATGTCCCTCGACATGTTGTCTCCCCTGATGAGGTTCCCACCTCCTATGACCATCGCCACCTCGACGCCGAGCCCGCTGATCTCCTTGACCTGATCCGCAATGTCCCGCAGGGTACCGGCTGAAAACCCGATCCCTTTCTCTCCGCCGAGTATCTCTCCGCTCAGCTTTAAAAGTATTCTTTTGTATTTAAGGGGGCCCATTTATTACGTCATTATTTCGCTGTCCCTCCAAGCTGATATCTTGTGAACCTTCGTATGACGATGTTCTCCCCGACCTTCGCGATGAGGGACTTCAGCAGGTCGCCGATTACCACATTCGGATCACGTATATAGCTCTGCTCGATAAGGCATGTCTCTTTAAAGAACTTCTCGATCTTTCCCTGCACCATCTTCTCTATGACGGCCGACGGCTTTCCCGAAGCCTTCGATTGCTCCGCGTATATCTCCCTCTCTTTTTCAAGCACCCCGATGGGCACCGACTCCCTGTCGATGTAGAGGGGGTTCGTCGCTGCTATCTGCATTGCGATGTCCTTGACAAAGTTTTTGAAGTCCTGCGTCCTTGCAACGAAGTCCGTCTCACAGTTGATCTCTACCATAACGCCTATCTTGCTGCCGGCATGTATGTACGACTCGATGATACCCTCCACAGCGCTCCTCCCGATCTTCTTCGCCGCGGAGGCGATGCCCCTCTTCCTCAGTATGTCAACGGCCTTATCGAAATCGTTGCCTGCCTCTACAAGGGCGCTCTTGCACTGCATTATTCCTGCCCCTGTCCTTTCCCGCAGATTCTTCACCATTTCAGCAGTTATCTCTGCCATCGTCTCTCACTCCTTGTCCTGTCATTCAAATTTTTACTCAAACTTGTCCGGCACATCGAGCTGCTTGGTATCCTCCGGCTCGCCGGCCACTGCTGCCTCTGTCTCTGCCGCGCCGCTGTCGGCCGGGGCAGGCAACTCCTGTGTCTCCTCAGCATGGGGCATCTGCTCGTTCCTTACCTTCGCGCCCTCGAGACAGGCGTCCGCTATCTTGGAAGTGAGCAGCTTGATCGCCCTTATGGCATCATCGTTTGCTGGTATCGGATACTGTATGATCTCGGGGTTGCAGTTGGTGTCTACGATGCCCACGATGGGTATGCCGAGCTTGTTTGCCTCTTTTACCGCAATGAGCTCATGGGTCGTATCGACGACAAAAAGCATATCGGGCAACCTTTTCATGCTCCTCACGCCCCCGAGGTATTTCACGAGCTTGTCCTTCTCTTTTGTGTACCGCATCTGTTCTTTCTTCGTTATTTTCTCGAACGTGCCGTCGGTCTCCATCTTCTCTATGGTCTCGAGACGCAGGAGATTGCTCCTTATCGTCTTGAAGTTCGTCAGCATGCCCCCGAGCCACCGCACATCCACGTAGAACATGCCCGCCCTTTCTGCCTCTTCCTTTATCGACTCCTGTGCCTGCTTCTTCGTGCCGACGAACAACACATTCCCCCCTGCTCCGACAACGCCCGCAACAGCATCATAGGCTATTTTCAGGGACTCAAGGGTCTTCTGCAGATCTATTATGTATATCTTGTTCCTAGCCTCAAAGATGAACGGCTTCATCTTGGGGTCCCATCTGTTGGTCTGGTGACCGAAATGCACCCCTGCCTCGAGCAGGTCTTTCATCGTGACGTCAAACATTTTATCCTCCTGGTTTTGTTCTTCCACCCGCAGTAAGCTCGGCCCCGGGACTCTTCGGAGCACCCCCTGGGCCAATGTACGGATGTGTTTTTTTATTTAATCTATATTAATTGCATACAATAAATCAATATTCAAGCAAATCAATCGTCGGCAAGCATGGTCCCGAACAGCCTTAGGTAGTCGTCCGTCACCCTGTCCCAGAGGTATAGGGCCTTTATGCGCTCGCGTGCCCTCTCTTTCAGCGATGTGCGGAGCCCGCCGTCCTCCATCAACTGCACGAGCTTTTCGGAGAGGGCCCTTTCCCCCATTCTGCCGTCATACGCTATGCCCGCGTCCGATACGACCTCGACGCTGGAAGGTATGTTGTTCACGATCACCGCATTGCCCGCTGCGAGCGCCTCGATAAGCACGGGGTGGGTGCCGCCGACCTCCGATGCAAGCACATAGATAAACGCGTTCCTCATCAGGCATTTATAGTCCTCCCCGAACACATAGCCGGTAAACAGGACCCGTCCGTCGCCCACGGCAAGGTCTTTCAGTCCTGCCTTGTATGCGTCCGCATACGGCGCGTCCCCGACTATAGCGAGCTTCCTGTCCGTAGCGATCCCCCTATAGGCCTTTATGAGCTGGTGTGCATTGTTCTCCGGAACGAGCCTGCCGACATAAAGGACATAGCCGTCGGGCCCAAGCCCGTACCTCTTCAGTGTGTCCGGATCGCCTGTCTTTCTATAGTCGAGCTCGGTGCCGTAAGGGATAAATACGCTCTCCTTGCCATAGTGGTCCCTGTAATACCCCCTGACGGACAGGGAGTCGGCAATCACGATGTCCGGGAAAACGGTCGCGATCTTCTCGCTCGCCTTCAGGAACCACCTGCCGACCCTCCCCCACTTCTTTCTTTCCCAGTCCGCGCCATCGACATTCAAAACGACCTTCGTGCCCGTAACCCTCGGCAAGAATGCGAGGACGCTGTTGCCCACCCCGCAGATATAGACAACGTCATAGCCTTTGAGTGCGCCGTGAACCATGGACACGAAGGTATGGACTATCGTATCGAGGTGCTTGGTGGGGACAGTGGGGAGCCTCACAAGCCTGACCCCCCTCCGTACT
>JAMCVD010000115.1:10796-11918 GCA_023381995.1 Deltaproteobacteria bacterium | reverse complement strand
GGAGCAGACATGGGACGTCAAGCTCGGGGAGGGCGGCATACGGGAACTGGAATTCGCCATCCAGGTAATGCAGCTGATCAGGGGGGGCAGGGAAAAGGGCCTGAGGGTAAGACCGTCTCTGCGGGCCATTGAGGCACTCAGCCGGTGCGGCATGCTGAAAGACGATCTCGCGGAGAGGCTCATGCAGTCGTACACTGTGCTGAGGACGCTCGAGCACAGGATCCAGCAGTATCAGATGCTCCAGAGCCACAGGATGCCGCAGAACAGGAGGGACGAAAGAAGGGTCCTGAGAGGTATAGTGACACCGGAGGAGAGGCTCCTGCCGGACGCCCAGGACACGGCCACTGCAAGGCTTTCCCGGGCAAAGGATGCCGTCCACGACCTTTTCCAGGAGCTGTTCTATGAGCAGGAAAGGATAATCGAGACCCAGAGGCCGAGGGATATCGTCCAGTTGTTCGTGCCCGATGTCCCGGAAGCGCCGGTAAGGCAGAAGCTGTCATCGATGGGCTTCAGGGACATCGACAGAGTACTGGAGTACATGAAGTTCCTGAAAGACGGCATATCGAATACCCGCTATAGCGAGAGGACGAAGCGCATCTTCAACTGGCTCGCCCCGGTCTTTCTGAAGGTCGCCTCCGAGACCGTGGACCCGGACGCGGCCCTGGAGCACCTCGTGGAGTTCATGAAAAAGATCGGTGCCCGGGGAATATTCTTCTCTCTGCTCAAGGAAAACCCGAAGACCCTGGCGACGCTCATACAGTTCTTCAGTATGTCCGACTACCTGTCGCACCTGCTCATAAACTACCCGGAGTATCTGGACTCGCTCGTGCTCGCACGCTATGTCTCGCTCGAGCGGACGTACCAGGACATGTACGACGAGCTCCACGACGCGTACCGCCAGCTCACCGAGTACGAGGACAAGCTGCGTCTGATCAGGGAATTCAAGATCAAAGAGACACTGCGGATCGGCATAAACGACATAAACGGGGACCTGAACATCGTGGAGGTATCGGAGCAGTTGAGCATGCTCGCGGACGTCATCATAAATACGACGCTGAGGTCCGTCATCGAAGAGCTCGAGCCCGTGTATGGTACGCTCCCGGACATAGAAGAGAACGGTAT
>JAMCVD010000115.1:0-10786 GCA_023381995.1 Deltaproteobacteria bacterium | reverse complement strand
CGTGATAGGCATGGGAAAGCTCGGGAGCAGGGAGCTCAACTACAACTCCGATCTCGATCTCGTCTTTATCTACGGCAGCGACCGGCAGACGACGAAGCAGATGTCCGCGCAGGAGTATTTCTCGAAGGTGGTGCAGCGGTTTATAACGGCGATAAGCGTTTCCACAGAGAGCGGACACGCCTACAACGTCGATACGCGGCTCAGGCCTTCCGGCAATCTCGGTCCGCTCGTCGCACACATCGGCTCCTTTGTCCGGTACCATAGAGAGAGCTCGATGCTCTGGGAGAAGCAGGCATTGTTGAAGGCAAGGGGCGTGTACGGCCCGGACGGACTGCTGAACGCCTTTTTTTCGGCCATCAACGAGGTCCTCGCATCCGTTGAAAAGGACGACTCGCTGAGGAAGGACATACACGATATGCGCATGCGCCTCGAGAGGAGCGTCCAGGAGGATACGACCAACTTCAACTTCAAGAAGGACAGCGGCGGCTTGATGGACATAGAGTTCATCGTGCAGTACCTCGAGCTGCTCTACGGTGGCCAGGACCCTGCCATCTATGAAAAGAATACCTTCCTGGCGCTCGAGGTCCTCATGGAGAAGGGGTACATCAGCAAAAAAGACATGGACAGGCTGAAGGACGGCTACCTGTTTTTGAGAAAGCTCGAGAACAGGATGAGGATAGACAAAGACTTCTCTGTGGAAAAGGTACCGAGGAACGAGAAAGACCTGTATCCGATTGCGCTGAGAATGGGACTCAAAGGCAGGACCAGCGGCAAAGAGGTTCTCGACATGCTCATGGACAAGACGTCCATGATACGGAAGGTCTACGATACATACCTCTATTTTTAGGGGCCGCGGCCCGGTCAGTTGCCTTTGTAGATGCCGAGTCCGGCGACGGTCCCAATATACTTCGTACCGTCTGGCGCGACCGCTATGGTGTTTATGAAGCTGTCCGGCAACGGCAGTGTCGGAGGATAGAACAGCCACGTGGAGCCGTCGTATCTGTAAAACCCGCTGCCGGTCGACACCCAGAGGGACCCCGTACCGTCGACGGCCACCCCTGTGGGGGACTGGGACAATAGGTAGCACGTCGACACAGAGTCTCTGTACAGGCATACCCCCATGTTCGTCAGCATCCATACGCCGCCGCCTTTTGCGGACGCCATCCCGCCGACCCATGTATAGGGCGCCGGCGCGGGATAGAACTGCGTCCCGTCGAACCCGGACAGCCCTTCCTGCGTGCCTATGTACAGAATATTATCGCTGTCGTCGTATGCGAGGCCGTTTACGGTATCGCTCAACAGGCCGCCGGACGTACCCGAATAGGTAAAGTCGGAGAATCCGCTGCCCGTGGAATAGTACAGTCCGGAGTTCGTACCCACCCAGGGCATAAGGATCGTGTTTACCTTTGTGCCCTGCAGGTACATTGTGCCGCCGGGGGTGCAGGCGCCGAGAAGCCCGGAGGCCGTGCCTGCCCACAGGCAGCCGTCTGCATACTCGAGCGCATGCACGGGAGAGCTTGTAATGGTAAGGGCTATGCCCATGCCCCCCGTTCCATTGATGCCACGGTCCGTGCCGACGAATACGGTGCCATCGGGTTTGAAGCAGACCGCATGAACATCGTTGTCCACGAGGAAGTTCCCGGGTATGGACAGGGCCGAGACGGACGATCCGTCGTATTTCAGGATCCCCTGCCCGGAGGTCGCGAGCCATGTAGTGCCGGACATCGTCGTGCCGAACAATACCGGGACCTGCGTGGTAAAGTCCTGGGCGATGCTGCTGTTCGTAAATACCGACACGCCACTGCTCGTGCCTATGACGAGCCGGTTGTCCTGATCGTACAGGACCGACGATACGGTGTCGGACAAGAGCCCGTTCGCGGTCGTCAGGGTGAGCCATTCGTTCGTCGTCGGCGTAAACACGCCCACGCCCCCGGGAGAGCCGGGAGACGGGTACCCGGCCACCGCGATGTCCCCTGCCGTGTCCTGGGTCAGCGACAGCGCGGCATCGGACGGTAGGCCACTGTCCGATGTCGTGTAGGTTACCCATCCCGTCGACGTAGAATGCGCGAGCCCGACGAAGCCACCGAACCACATGGTGCTATCGGTCATGTCCATCAAAAAGCTGTACGTAATGTCCAGCGGTACCGGCCACTGGTGAAACCCGCTGCCGTCGAGGTACATAGCGCCCGCGGGCGAGCCGATCCATAGGCTCCCACCGGGGACAGGATACAGCGTACCGATGTTGTCCGACACTATGGCGCTGTTCGAGGTGTCGGACACCGTTATGCCCGTCGATGACGAGATGACTAGCCCCCTGTCGGAGCTTATGTAGAGGCTGCCGTTGTCACAGGCACAGAGGGACAGGTCGTTGGTGGGCAGCCCCTGGTCCACCGTCAGAAACGAGACCGGGCTGCCGCTGCCCATATCGAATATGGCCAGCCCTCCGTTCCCCGTACCGTAGAGGTGCGAGCCGTCCGAGCACACGTCGGACAGTATGTTCGGGTTTGTCAGCGACGAGAACAGGGACGAGGACGCGGTTATCCGTACCGACGCCGTATTGGAGATGCCCACAGCGTTCACAGTAGCCGCATATATGGTGTACGTACCGTCGGAGAAACTTCCCGAAGTCGCTGTGCCGTAGCCGAGGAAGGTGTTGTCCGACGTAAACCACGTCACGTCGCCCCCGGTCAGTGTGCCGGTGACATCGTATGCGGTCGCAGAGAACGGGATGGGAATGTTCGATGGCAGGACGCTGTTGTCCGCAGGGGATACTATACGTATGGACGGCAAGTCCACAAGGTATGTCCCGCCCGTAATGCTGCTGCTGTTGCCCGCCGCGTCCACGGCGTATGCCTGGACTGTAAAATATTCCGACAGGGGCACAGGGATCGGCGATGTATAGGTGCTGAACGGGGACGCACTTGTGCTGACATAGATGCTCGCGGGCTTGTCGGATGTTATGGTGACGCGAACAGGCGCATAGTACGTGTCCGGGGGCGGACTCAACGAGACGGCGGGCGGTACCGTGTCGATCGTGTACACGGCGTAGGACCAGCGTACGGGCAGGAAGAGGCCGTCGCTCGCTCCGTACCGTATGTCGTACGTCCCCTGCTGATGTACGGTGAAGGGCGCGGAGTATTGCCTCACGGGCTGCCCATTTATCGAATAGAAGATGGCCATGCCGGGGCCGCCCGTCATCGAGACGCTTATCGGGTGGTTGTATGCGCCGGGCGAAGGGGATATGGAAACGGATGAAGAGATGAATACGGGCGTTTTTCTCTGGCATCCCATGACGACGGTGACGATCAGCACAACAGTGTATATCTTTCTCATAGAAGAGTAATATTATAAAAAGCATCAACCTGCAAGCACTTGTTTGTAACATGCTATAAAAATGGATTATTTTTGGTTGTAATTTTGGGGCGTTAAATTGTTATTGACAATGTGCAAAAATAACTATATGTAGTTATCCCTATATTATCCGATACTATATATAGGAGGGTTTATGGCTGGTCACAATAACATACAGATAAGGCAATCAGTGCCCCCGTTTGAGCTGAAGCTGACCGATAACGCAAGAAAAGTACTCGAGAGAAGGTATCTGAAGAGGAACGAGGCAGGCGTACCCGTAGAGACGAGCGAGCAGATGTTCATGAGGGTGGCCTACACCATAGCGAAGATGGACGCCGTCTATGACGCTGCTGCGGACATAGAGCAGCTTGCGCAGAGGTTTTATGGGATGATGGCCAACCTTGAGTTCCTTCCGAATTCTCCGACCCTTATGAACGCGGGAAGGGAACTCGGACAGCTGTCGGCGTGCTTCGTCCTGCCCGTCGAAGACTCGATGGAGAGCATCTTCGAGACCATCAAGAACACGGCCCTCATACACAAGAGCGGCGGAGGCACGGGCTTCTCGTTCTCCAGGGTAAGGCCCAAGAACGATGTCGTGCTGTCGACAAAGGGCATATCGAGCGGGCCGATATCCTTTATGACCGTATTCGATGCTGCTACGGAGACGATAAAGCAGGGCGGTACGAGGCGGGGGGCGAACATGGGCATATTGCGTGTCGACCACCCGGACATCCTGGAGTTCATACAGTCAAAGGAAAAGACGGACAAGCTCAACAACTTCAATATATCCGTGGCGCTGACGGACACATTCATGAAGGCGGTCGAGGGCAACGGAGAGTACGACCTCCTCAACCCGAGGACGAGGCAGCCGGCCGGCACATTGAGCGCGCGCGAGGTGTTCGACAGTATCGTACATCATGCATGGCTCACCGGAGAGCCGGGCATCATATTCCTTGACAGGATCAACAAGGCCAATCCCACGCCGCATATCGGTGAAATAGAGAGTACAAACCCATGCGGCGAACAGCCCCTGCTGCCGTACGAGTCATGCAACCTCGGCTCTATAAACCTCGCCAGGATGGTAAAGGGGGCCCAGGGGGCAAAGGAGGCGGCTGCCCGGGCCTATGAAATAGACTGGCACAGGCTCGAAGGGACGGCACGGGACGCCGTTCACTTCCTGGACAATGTGATAGACGCCAACAGGTTCCCGCTTTCAAAGATAGAACAGATCACAAAGGAAAACAGGAAGGTAGGGCTCGGGGTAATGGGGTTTGCCGATATGCTCATCATGCTCGGGATACCCTACGACTCCGATGAGGCCATCGAGACTGCGGGCAGGGTAATGAAGACTATACTCGATGCGGGCAGGGAGATGTCGTACGAGCTTGCGGAGAAAAGGGGCGCATTCCCGAATTTCCGGGGCAGCATCTATGATACCCCCGGGGCCAGGCCCCTGCGCAATTCGACGATCACGACGATCGCGCCCACAGGCACGCTGAGCATAATTGCCGGGGTATCGAGCGGCATAGAGCCGATCTTTGCGCTCGCGTACACAAGGAACGTCCTCGACAATACCGAGCTGCCGGAGATGCACCCTCTGTTCTTCGACAGGGCGAAGGGGGAGCATTTCTACTCGGACGAACTCGTAAAGAAGGTGCTCGAAAAGGGCAGTGTGCGCGGCGTGGCAGAGGTACCGGCAAACTGGCAGCAGGTTTTCGGGGTGGCCCATGATATTACCCCGGTCTGGCACATCAAGATGCAGGCAGCGTTCCAGAGGTACGTCGATAATGCGGTGAGCAAGACGGTCAACTTCCACAGGGACGCGACAGAGCATGACGTAGAAGATGTCTACTGGCTCGCCTACAAGCTCGGGTGCAAGGGCGTCACCGTCTACAGGGACGGCAGCAGGGAGAGTCAGGTGCTCACGATAATGGGCGACAGTCGCAGGCAAAAGGGCTCGACCGAGCTGCAGAAGCAGTTCCCAGGCCCAAAGCCGAGACCGGAGGTCATATCCGGGACCACGAGAAGGATGACGACGGGCTGCGGCAACCTTTATGTTACGATCAACGAGGACAAGGACGGGCCGTTCGAGGTGTTCGCGGCCATGGGGAAGGCAGGAGGATGTAGTTCGTCCCAGACCGAGGCCATATCCAGGCTCATATCGCTCTCGCTCAGGTCGGGCGTCGACAGGGAGACGATCGTAAAGCAACTGAAGGGCGTACGGTGTCCCGCACCTGCACGGGAAAGGGGAGGGGGCGTCATACTTTCTTGCGCCGACGCCATCGCGAAGGCGATCGAGAGACATCTCGAGGAAAAACAGGGCGGCCCGCCGGGAGACAGGCTTACGTTCTCTATCGATGAGACCGGCATCTCCGGCGTAAGTCCGAAACACAATATAAAGGAAACGCCGTACGTGCTGGAAGGCGACACGCTCTACCCGTCATGCCCGGAGTGCGGCAGCGTCATGATGCCGACCGAGGGGTGCTACACGTGTCCGAGCTGCGGCTACTCGAAGTGTCTGTGAGATAGCGCGTCCTCGAAGATGTCCATGCCCCTGCCGAGCTCGTCCCGTGTTATGACGAGGGGCGGCAGGAACCTGATGGTGTTGCCGTTCGTGATATTGGTGATCAGGCCGTCCTTCAGGCACTGCGCGTAGACCGCTGCCGCACGCCTGTCGTCATAGAACTCTATGCCGATGATAAGGCCCATGCCCCTCACGTCCTTTATGATCGTGCCGTGCGTCTCCTTGAGCTTCAAGAGCCTCTTCAGTGCTATGCTCCCGAGCTTTTTTGCGTTCTCGGACAGCCTGTGCTTTATGATGGAACCCACTGCTGCTACGCCGGCAGCAGCAGCGATGGGTGCGCCCCCGAATGTGGTGCCGTGCGTCCCGAGGTCGAGCACATCCGCCGCATGCCCGCCCGCAAGCACAGCGCCCATCGGTACGCCGCCGGCGATGGACTTCGCTAAGGTGACTATATCGGGCCTTATACCGTAGTTCTCGTACGCGAACAGTCTGCCCGTCCTGCCGAGCCCCACCTGCACCTCGTCCATGATGAGGAGGACGTCTTTTCTCTGCGTTTGTTCTCTCACGGACTTCATGTATTCCACGGACCCGGGGTAAACGCCGCCCTCGCCCTGGACCGGCTCGAGCATGACCGCACAGACGTCGTCCCCCAGCGCCGCACCCATGCCGTCCGTGTCGTTGAACTGCACGTACCTGAAGCCCGGCACCATCGGCTCGAAGCCTGTCTGGTACTTCTTTTGCGCGGTTGCGGACAGGGCGCCGTATGTCCTCCCGTGAAAGGAGTTGGCAGCGGTTATGACGACATACCTGCCGGGGCCGTACTTCCGGTACGAGGAAAGCCTCGAGAGCTTGATCGCGGTCTCGTTCGCCTCGGCCCCGCTGTTGCAGAAAAACACCTTTTCGGCACAGGAATGCCTTACAAGCAGCCGAGCGAGCTCTGCCTGCGGACGGGTATAGAAATCGTTCGTGACGTGGACGAGCCTTTTCGCCTGCGCTGTTATGGCCCTCACTACCTCCGGGCTCGAATAGCCCGTGTTCGCCGCGCCCCTTGCCCCGAGGAAATCGATGTACCTCTTGCCGCTGCTGTCCCACAGGTACACGCCTTTGCCCCTCGTTATGACAATGGGCACCCTCTTGTAGGTATGCATGATGCAATCATCGGTGAGCGCTATGGTCCTGTCTCTTGCCATCGTTATTGTCTCCTTTTGCCCGTTCTGTTTCTATAATGCCCTCTGCACGACCTCGGCTATATCGAGCACCTTGACGTTGTCCTCAACGCCCCTGTCTTTGACCCCGTCGTCGATCATCGTCATACAGAACGGACATGCCGTCGCTATGACGTCCGGGTTGAGCGATAGTGCTTCCGCGGTCCTTACCCTGTTTATGCGGTCGCCTTCCTTCTCCTCGAGCCACATCCTCGCCCCGCCCGCACCGCAACAGAAGCTGTTGTCGAAGCTACGCTTCATCTCGACCATCTTCACCTGCGGCACCGCACGTACGACGGAGCGCGGTTCAGCGTAGATACCGTTGTGCCTGCCGAGGTAGCAGGAGTCGTGGTAGGTGACCGTCTTTCCGAGCGGCTTTGTGGGCTTGATCCTGCCTTCCTGTATGAGCTGGTGTATGAACTGAGAGTGGTGTAGGACCTCGTAGTTACCGCCGAATTCCGGGTAATCGTGCTTGATCGTATAATAACCGTGCGGGCACGCCGTTACGATCATTTTGACCTTGTACCTGTTGAGCGTCTCTATGTTCTGCTTTGCGAGTGCCTGGTACGCATACTCGTTACCGGCCCTCCTCACCCAGTCCCCGCAGCACGTCTCTTCCGGGCCCAGCACGGCAAACCTGACACCGGCTGCCTGCATGACCTTCACGAACGCGATCGCGATCTTTTTGTTTCTGTCGTCGTAGGCACCGGCACAGCCGACCCAGTAGAGGATCTCCGCGTCGGGCTGTTCCGCCATCGTCTTGATCCCGAGACCCTCGGCCCAGTCGAGCCGCGCATCGGAGCCCAGTCCCCACGGGTTGCCGTTCGTGTCGTTGTTCCTGAACGTCGCGGAGAGCTCCTGCGGCATCTTGCTCTCCGTCATGACGAGGTACCTTCTCATGTCCACAATGCCCCTGATGTGCTCGTTGTAGACGGGGCATATCTGCTGACACGCACCGCATGTCGTGCACGCCCATAGCTCCTGCGGTGATATGGATGTCGAAGTCTCATGGGCCATGGGGTCTTCTTTCCTCGAGGCCATCCGTTTCTCCCCTTCTGCTTCATCTGCCATGAGTGCGACCCTCTGGTCGTCCGGCAGCTTTTCGTCCTTCTTCAGTTTCAGGAGCTTCGGGCCGTTCGCCTTCATGTTCTCCTTGATGTTCAGGATGATCTCCCTGGGAGACAGGATCTTGCCCGTGTTCCATGCGGGACAATCGGCCGTGCACCTGCCGCATTCCGTGCATGCGAGGCCGTCCATGAGCTCCTTCCATGTCAGCTCTTCGAATTTGGAGACGCCGAAGATCTCGACGCCCTCTGCCTCAAAGTTTATGGGCTGGAGCTGCATCGTCTTGTCGGTAAGGTTCACAAAGAAGTTGTTCGGTATCGCACCGAGCAGGTGCAGGTGCTTCGAGTTCGGGATAAAGTCGAGGAAGAACAAAAGCATAAGGACGTGCGCCCACCAGATCGCCTGGTATACGTCGTGGGGTATCGGGTGTGCAACATGGAAAAACTTTATATAGGCGCCCGCGAACAACATCCAGTCCACCGCATGATGTGCGGGCTCCTCCGGGTTCACGCCGTTGCTGACGTTCATGGCAAACAGCGTGGTCATAAGGCCCACGATGAGAACAAGGATCAGGTACGACCCGAAATGATAGTTGAGTTTTGCCGGGCGTTCTATGAACCTCCTTGAAAAGGACATGATCATTGCCAGTATGACCACCGTCGTCATAAGGTCCTGGGAGAACAAAAAGACATTATAGAGCGGATGGCCGAGGAATTGAAACGTGAAACCAGGGACCAGTCCACCCGCAAGTATCTCTATCTCGCCCGCGAGCAGTATCAGAAAGCCCCAGAAGATCATGAAATGCATTACGGCAGCATAGAGGATATCCCCCTTCGGCCTTTTGAAATTGGCAAGCTGGAAGATCGCATTCCGCACCATCCTCCACACCCTCGTGCCTATGTGATCGAACCTGTTCTCGGGCTTTCCGAGCAGGACAAACCGTGCCAGTGTTATGGCTTTATAGAAAAAATAACCGAACGCAATGACAATAGCCAGAGCTACGAGCACCGTATTGACTACACGCAGTGTGTCCATATTACCTCCTTGTAAGGAGGGGCGATTCGTACATTGCCCCTCCACCGTATATCCGAAGAATGTTCTCTACTTCACCTTTTTAATCTCTTCAACCAATTCGGGTACTGCCTTTGCAAAGTCTGCGACCAGGCCGTAGTCGGCTATCTGGAATATGGGCGCATCGGGGTCTTTGTTGATGGCGACGATCGTCTTGGAGTCCTTCATGCCCGCCACATGCTGTATAGCGCCCGATATACCGATCGCTATGTAGAGGCCCGGCGCTACTATCTTGCCCGTCTGTCCCACCTGGAGGTCGTTCGGTACCCAGCCGGCGTCGACCGCTGCCCTCGATGCACCGACAGCGGCGCCAAGCAGGTCCGCAAGCTGCTCTATGACTTTGAAGCCGTCCGCTCCCTTCAGCCCCCTGCCCCCCGAGACGATGACGCCTGCATCGGCCAACTGAGGCCTCGCCGACTTGTGTTCTATGACTTGGATCTGCTTCGCCTTCAGGGCCTGTGGATCGATCGTGACGCTTATCGACCTGACCTCGGAGGTCTTGTCGACCTTCGGAGCATGCTCGAAGGCAGTGCCGCGTACGGTCGCGACGATGATCTCTCCATCAACGGAGACATCGGACACCATGCTGCCTGCCCACATCGCCCTTGAGAATCCCGAGACCCTGGCGCCTTCCGTGCTTATCGTCAGTATGTCGGAGACCATGCCCGCCTTCAGCTTTACGGCTACCCTGGGCAGTAGCTCCTTTGAAAATGCCGTTGTCGTTGCAAGGACAAGGCTTGCCGAATTTGCCTTTATGGCCTCGGAGGCCGCGATCGAGTACGCCTCTGCCGTGTAGCCGGCCAGCGCAGGGTCGTCGACAGCGAGGACAGCATCCGCGCCATAGTGGGAAGCCTCCCCCTTTGCCTTGTCCAACCCCGCACCTATCAAGAGCATGAAGGCCTTGCCGGAAACAGCCCTGGCGGTATCTATGCCCGCCTTTACCGCAGAAAGACTCTGCTTTACAAGCTCGCCGTTCTTGTGTTCGCACACGATTACTACGTTTCCCACGTCAGCCTCCTTTATATTACCTTTGCTTCGTTCTTCAATTTGCTTACAAGATCCTGGACCGATTCAACCTTTACGCCGCCCTTCCTCTTCGGGGGCTCGGTAAGCTTCTTGATCGCAACATGCGGCTTTACCGTAATCCCCAGTGCATCAGCGGTGAGCTCTTTTACGGGTTTCTGTTTCGCCTTCATGATGTTTGGGAGAGATGCATACCGCGGCGTATTCAGCCTGAGGTCGGCTGTGATAACACACGGGAGTTCGACCTCCTTGATCTCCAGCCCGCCGTCGATTTCCCTTGTTACCTTTACCTTCTTCTTGTCGTCGCCTATCTCCACCTTGGAAGCGAATGCCGCCTGCGGATAGCCGAGCATCTCTGCGAGCATAAAGCCGGCCTGGCCCATGTCGTCGTCGACAGCCTGTTTCCCAAGGATGATCATATCGGGCTTTTCCTGCTCTACCACCTTTGCGAGAATCCCTGCGATATCATAGGAGTCGTAGCTGCCGGCGTAGTTCACGAATATGCCCCTGTCTGCACCCATTGCGAGTGTTGCCCTAATCTGCTCGG
>JAMCVD010000023.1 GCA_023381995.1 Deltaproteobacteria bacterium | reverse complement strand
GAGGCTCAGAATGCATACCGGCGCTATGTAGAGAACGGGATAGGAGAAAAACTGAAAAACCCTCTGGATGATGCATACGGCGGTATCATACTCGGCGGTGAGCGGTTTATCAAAGGTGTACTTGATATGATAAGGGAAGGTTATACCGAAAAGGCAGAGGTATCGCACCGGAAGGCATTGAGAAACGAGATGGGGATGGAAGAAATTATCGAAGGGGTATGCCGGTATTTCAAGGTAACACGGCAAGCCGTGGTCAAGCGGCAGAGAGGGGACATCAAGAATATAGCGATATACCTGATCAAGCGGAACACGGGTGCTACGAACAAAGAGATCGGGGCACTATTCGGAGGTGTGAGCTACTCTGCGGTATCGAAGACCTATCAGAGAATGCTCGAGCGACTGCAAACCGATCTGAAACTGAGGAAGAAAATTGAAGCAATAGATGCCTCAATGTCAAATGTCAAGGGCTGACCCCTCTTATCGTCGGGTTCCTGCTCAGTCTTCCGGACGCTATCATCACGGGTGCGTATGCACCTATCATGGGCTTTGGAGTGGCTGGTGGGCTGATCATCGGTCTGATCGTCAACAAAAGGTAGCAGTGAACCTTTGACAGACAAATTGTTTGATTAACCCGAAAAATGCAACAGGGGAGTTTGCTCATTCGCTCGGGGTACCCATGCGGGGCATGAGTCGTGCGATCCACCGAAGCTCTATAAGCTTTTTTTCATAAGGGATGGTATAGTCCTCTGTAAGTTTATATGCACAAACCGACGTTATAGTTTTTGCTGATATTCGAAGAATACCTCTGTTTGACGCAGGCTTATCACTCATTACGCAAACTTCCCTGTCTTGCAAATGCATTTTTCTGGTTAAGAAGTCCGACGTCCCGGTCCACGGCCAGGGCCTGCTCAAGGTTGACTTTTGGTCTCGCTTAAAATAGAGCTTAGCACGGTACGAAGTAATTTATTGTTGAGCATGGAAGGGCGTATTGAAACCATGGGACAGGGTATGATCGGCATCGGTATAAACACGGGCACATCCGCGGACGCGATTGATGTCGCGATAGCAGAGTTCGGGAAGGGGGGTGCCTTCCCTTCTGTACGGCTGCTGTGGGATGGTACGTATCCGTATCCGCCGGAGCTGAAGCGGCTGTTTCTCGGGCTTGCAGACCGCATGGCCCCGCTGGAGCCATCGGTGTTGCTCGGGATGATCGGGAGGCTCGATTTCTCGCTCGGTATTGCGTTCGCGGACGCCATCGAGGGATCCATAAAGGCCTCGGGCATCGGAAGGCGCAGGATATCGTTCATAGGCTCGCACGGACAGACGGTATGGCATGGCCCCCTGCCGTCGCGGACCCATCCGCGGGGACGTTTTTCGACGGGCTCGACGGTACAGCTCGGCAACCCGTCCGTCATAGCGTCCAGGACGGGCATCCCGGTTGTGGCGCACTTCAGGGACAAGGATATTGCACTCGGGGGACAGGGCGCGCCGCTTGCGCCTGTTGTTCATTTTGAGCTGTTCAAACACTATGCGCCTGCCGTCGTCCTCAACATCGGGGGCATTGCAAACATGACCGTCCTGCCGTCGAGGCACGATCCGTCGTCGGTATACGGGTTTGACACCGGCCCCGGCAACAGGCTCATCGACATTGCTGTTGGGGCATACACGGGCGGTAAAAGGGCCTTCGACAGGAACGGCCTGCTCGCCGGCAAGGGGAATATCGACGGGGCATTGCTCAGGAGACTGATGACGGACCCGTTTGTAAGGAGGCACCCGCCCAAGAGTACGGGCAGGGAGCGCTACAACAGGACGTACTTGACGTCGAGAGGCATTGCGATGGACGACCTGAGTATCATTGCGACCCTGACGGCGTTTACGGCCTATTCCATCGCTTACAATATTGGGCACTTCGTCGGGCACCGGACCGGGCATGTGATCATCTGCGGCGGCGGCGCGAACAACCGTACGCTCATACGACACCTGTCCCGGCTCGTGCCGGACGCAGACACCAGGCCCGTAGAGGACCTCGGCTACCGACCTGGCGCGGTAGAGCCCCTGCTGTTCGCCTATTTGGGGTACCTCGGGTTCAACAGAGTCCCGGTGCGGCTGAAGGGCATAACGGGATCGACGTCCGCATTCGTACCTGGCGGTATCTATTACCCTCTGGTACGCACTTGAAATCTTTCGAGATACTTTTATACTATTCATAATGATAGAAGTGGACGATACCATCCATACGAGGCTCGATCTGGTGCCCAGGGGGCCCGGGGTCTATATATTCAGGAGCGGCGAAGACGATGTCCTCTATATCGGGAAGGCGGTCGACCTGAACAGCAGGGTGAGGTCGTACTTCACGGTGTCGCCTGATGCGCGGCCCTTCATCAATTTCCTCAAGCCCCGTATACGGCGCATGGAGTTCGTGCTTACGGACACAGAGAAGGAGGCTCTGCTCCTCGAGAACAACCTTATAAAGAAGTACAGGCCGAGATACAATATACGCCTGAAGGACGACAAGACGTACGTCAACATCCGCATATCCACGGACCACAGGTTTCCGGGCATTCAGGTTGTCAGGAGGCCCGTGAGGGACGGGTCCCTGGTCTTCGGTCCCTACGCCTCGGCGTACGCGGCCCGGGAGACAGTAAAGCTCATAACGGAGCTGTTCCAGCTCAGGACGTGCACGGACGCCGAGCTGAGGAACAGGGTAAAGCCGTGCATGAAGTATCAGATCAAGAGGTGCTCGGCCCCGTGTGCCGACCACATAACGCAGGAATACTACAGGGAGCGCGTCCGACAGGCGCGGCTCTTTCTCGAGGGCAGGACCGGCGCCGTAATCAGGGAACTGAGGGCACAGATGAGGTCGGAGTCCGGGCTGAAGCACTACGAGAGGGCGGCACAGATAAGGGACCTGATCGTCAATATAGAGAAAACCGTGGAGCAGCAGAAGGTCGAGGCCCCGAAGGCAGTCGATATGGACGTCTTCAACGTGGCGTATCTGGGGCAGGCGGCAGCGGTAAACGGCCTCTTTATACGCAGCGGACAACTGCTCAACTCCCTCAACTACCTGTTCAGGGACACCGTGCCCGAGAGGGAAGAGCTCATAGGCTCGGTCGTAAGGCAGTATTACGAGAGCGGCCATTTTATACCCGACCGCATTTGCCTGCCCTTCCAGTTGCCGGACGTGGACGTGATTCGGTCGCACCTGTCGGACCTGAAGGGCAGGGCCGTGGACATAGGGGTACCCAGGGCAGGGAAAAGGCTCGACCTGATCGGGCTGTCTGCAAAGAATGCGGCAGAACACCTGCACATGTCATTGCAGAGAGAGGCGACGTCCCTGTCCGTGGTCCACGCATTGAAGGACGCGCTGCGTCTCAGGAATGAGCCTTCGGCTATAGAGTGCTTCGATAATTCTGACATCATGGGCACCAACAGCGTGTCTTCGATGGTGAGGTTCGAGAACGGGATGCCCATAAAGGCGAAGTACAGGCATTACAGGCTCAGAGAGGCCAGCGGACCGGACGACTATGCAATGATGCACGAGGTGCTTTCAAGAAGGTTCCGGGACAGGCAGGACATGCCGTCCCTCATCATCGTTGACGGAGGGAAAGGACAGTTGGGCATAGCCCTCGGGGTGCTCGACGAGCTGAACATCGCGGGGCCGGACGTCATAGGTATTGCCAAGCTCCACAAGGGAGACGTGCCGTCCCCGTACGGCAGGCACAGCATAGATAAAGGGGATGACAGGATATATGTCCCCGGCAGGAGGGACCCGCTGGACCTTGTCCATGGCTCCGAGCCACTTATGCTTTTGAAGCGCATAAGGGACGAGGCCCACAGGTTCGCCATCACGTACCACAGGAAGTTGAGGTCAAGGGCCGGGCTTGCGTCCGAGCTCGACGGCATCGCCGGCGTCTCGGAAAAGCGAAAGAAGATCCTCCTGTCGATATTCGCCACCATAGACGAGATCAGGGGTACTGCGCCCGAAGAGATTGCACGACGTGCCGGCATACCGATGAGCATCGCGAGGGAGATACACGAGCGCCTGGTATAGATTCTTCGATCGTCTGAGATTATATTATACAGGTGAAAGGAGGGCATTGTATGGCCATGGAGTACACGAACCTTGGGAGTACCGGGCTGATAGTCTCCAGGCTCTGCTTCGGGACCATGACGTTCGGCCGGAGCCAGTGGAAGCTCGGGGGGGTGGACCAGAAGACCGCGGACGAGATGGTGGGTTCAGTCATGGACAGCGGCATAAATTTTTTCGATACCGCGGACATCTACAGCGCCGGACAGTCGGAAGAGATGCTGGGCAGGGCGCTCGGTCAGAAGAGGCGGGACGTCGTCATCGCAACGAAGGTAAGGGGCAGGGTTGGGCCCGGACACAACGATGCGGGCCTGAGCAGGAGGCACATATTCGATGCGATCGACGGAAGCCTCAGGAGGCTGGGCACTGACTATATAGACCTATATCAGGTACACGGCTGGGACGCGCTTACGCCGCTCGAGGAGACGATGGCCGCACTCGGGGACCTCGTGGTGTCCGGCAGGGTGCGGTACATAGGGTTCTCGAACTATGCGGCGTGGCAGGCCGCGCTCAGCATCGGCATATCCGAGCGGCTGAACACGGCAAGGTTCCAGTCTGCGCAGATGCACTACAGCCTGCTCTGCAGGGACATCGAGCACGAGGTGGTGCCGCTGTGTCTGAGCAAGGGCATCGGTATACTGCCGTGGAGCCCGCTGTCCGGGGGCTTTCTCAGCGGCAAGTATAGAAAGGACACCGGGCCTGTCTCCGGCACGCGCATCGGTGACCGGGGGGTATGGTTCCCCCCGTTTGACAGGGAGCTCGGGTTCAGGGTCGTTGACGTACTGAAGACGCTCGGCCCGCAGACAGGTGCAACGCCGTCGCAGGTCTCCCTCGCATGGCTGCTCAGGAAGCCCGGCGTGACCTCGGTGATCGTCGGTGCAAGGAGCATGGAGCAGTTGAAGGACAACCTCGGGGCGGTGGACGTCAAGCTCGATGAGAAGGTCTTCGGGAGGCTCGAGGAGCTGACGGCTCCGAAGCCCATGTACCCGAACTGGATGATCGCGAACCAGAGTCAGGACAGGCTGCCGAAGGAATAGGCCATTCCTCGTTTTCTCTATAGACAGGGAGCACAGGCAAAACCGGGGAGCAGCCAGCCCCGATGCATAAAAAGTTGAAATTTGTCCCGATAGAGTCTACTATAGCAGAAAGAAGTCAAAAGGAGAGTAACATGTTTGATATAGGCATGCCGGAGTTGTTGGTGATATTCGTGATCATCCTGGTACTCTTTGGCGGCAAAAAGCTCCCGGAGGTTGGAAAGAGCCTCGGGGAGGCGATAAAGAACTTTAAGAAGGCGATGAGCGAGCTCGACGTGACCCCTGCGGACCAGACGAAGAAATCTCTCCCGGAAAATAAGCCCGAAGACAGGAAAGAGGAAAAGAAATAAAGCCCCTTATCTTCTCCTGCCGCGGGACTGCGGCATAACGAAGACCTTGCCCGTAAGGAGTTCCTTCATGCGCGATTTGCCGAGAAGTCTGGAAAAATCGACGTTGTTGACCACTGTCATCTTGAAAGAAGGATCGATCGTGAACAGCTTCGCGAGTGCAGCGAATGCGCCCTTATCGTTGTGCATGAGGGTATAGACGTGTGCGAGCGTGTACCATGCGAGGGGATTGTTGGACGCAATCTTTGTAAGCTGGACCGCGTACGTCAGAGCATCGCTGTAATCGCCCGTTTTCTGCAGGCATTCCGTAAGATTGAGGACGGCCTTGAAGTCGGAGGGGTTGTCTGACACCGCCTCTTTGAGGTATTGTATCGCACTGTTGTATTTTGCCTCCATGGAGTATGCCGTACCGAGGAAAAAGTCGTAGATCTCGTTCCTCGGCTCCTCGTTTTTCATCCTCGCGGCCAGGGCGATGCCGCTGGCTATGTCGTTTGTGCTGAGGTACGAGCTTATGAGATAGGGTCCCACCTCGTGTATGGACAGGGGCATGAGCTCGATGGACGTCTTGAATTCGTTTATCGCCCCGGCATAGTTGTCCTTGCTGTAGTAGAGGAACCCGAGCAGCTTGTGGGCGTACGAGAAGTAGGGGGCGAGGCTTATGACCCTCTTCGCATCGACTATTGCGTCCGCCGTATCGAGGCTGCCGGCCTTTGCTCTGGCAAGCGTATAGAGTACTATGTAGTCGTCGGGTACGAGCTTATATGCCCTGTCTGCAGTATCTTTTGCCTTTTGCGGCATCTTCAAATCGAGGTATGTCTCGGCCTCCATGTTGTATATATCGGCGGCGGCCTGTCTGTAAGAGAAAAAGGTCAGATTGCCCAGCAGCACCGTACCTACGATAAAGCTGGCCACGAGGAACAGTATCAACGGGTAGTTCTTGCTTGTGCTGAGCCCAAAATCGTACTTCCACCGCCACTTGAACCCGGACAGCTTTTTGAGGATCGATACGAACCCGTACTCGTCTTCGAAGTACCTGTATTTCCGTTTCCCCACGATGAGCCCGGCAAATACCCAGAACATGAGGGCCGAGGACGGGATCTCGAAGTTGAATGTAAAGAGCGCGGTTATGAGTGCGGACACGATGCCGGTCATGAGTGTAATGTTCCATAGGATGTTCCGGATATCGTCCTGCGCGTCCTTTATGCTCTGCAGGCTGGTGAAGAAGATCTCGAATATGAACCATACGAAGAACACGGTCCCGGCGATGCCGAGCTCAAAGAGCATCTGCAGGTACTCGTTGTGGGCATTGTCGAGATACCTTTCCTCTATCCAGTCCGTCGTTTTGAGCGCCTTCACCTCGTACAGGGGGATGTTTATCTGGTAGTTGCCTATGCCGACGCCGAAAACGGGCTCCTCTCTCACGCCCCTGAGGGTGCTGTCCCAGACGAGGAGCCTGAAGGCGTTCGAGGAATAGCCGCTGTTGAAGATGCTCTCTGCCCTCTGTACCAGGCCGCGGCCCGTGCGTGTGAACCCCATGGTGCCTGCGAGCAGGACGGCTCCCGCGATACCCGTATACAGTATCAGTCTCTTGGTAAGGACGGTCAGTAGCCTGTGGCGCGCGTACGTGCCGACCATGATTGCATAGAAAAGCATGGACCCGGCAAGCGCAACCCATCCTGCACGGTTTTTCCCTACTATGATATAGGCGACCGTCAGCAAGAGCCCGGAGTAGGCGGTATACTTTTGGACGCTCCTGTCGGGAGAGGTCAGGAACAGGGTGAGTATCAATGGGGATGCCATGACAAGATAGTCTGTTGTAAAGTTCGTGAGCCCCATCGTGCTTGCCGGGTTCGGCCTTCCCCATTGATCGAGCGGCGGCGTGACGATATGGAAAAACTGTATCAGGCCGTACGTACTGACTACGATGGATGCGATTGCGACGATGGTGGCCGCCGTTTTGAGCTTGATGTCCTTCGCATAGTAGATGAACAGGAAGAAGGGGGCCTGGTAGGCGATCTGCTGTATGAGCGTCTGCAGCGAGAGGTGTGCGTTGTACGCATGGAACACGGACAGGCCCGCGACAGCGTCCAGCAGGACGAGCGGAATAAGGACCGGGGTATAGAAGAAGTCGATGTTGTGGTACAGCAGGGACCTCAAAAAGTATACGATGATGACGGGCCAGAGGAGCAGGTATATCACGAACACCTTCGACCAGATGTACTCGCTTTTGTAGAAGGCGAGGGGCACAAGGAACAGCAGGAGCATGAGGCTCGCTGTGCTTAGGTAGTCAAGCCCGCTTGCGATTGTTTCCGAGTGTCGTATGAGGATGTTTTTATCGTCCATGGTCGAATTCGACGGCCACTTTTTTCAGCGGTGCGCTGATGATGTCGCCGTACGGTATGCCGAGCCCCTTTTCTATTATATCGATAGCGCCGATTAGCCTGTTGTTTACCTTTCTTATGACCATAAAGAGCCTTCCATTCCTCTCCGCATTCAGGACCTCTATAAAGGGCCTGATATCGAGTTCGCCCTCCCTGTCCTTTCTGCTTACCGGTACCATAAATCGCTCGCTGTCTAAAAGCAAATCGATGGCCGTGCCCAGTATCGACATGGTGCAGCTCCTTATGGCATCGAGCGCAAGCTCGTAGTGCACGGCCCTTATCGCCACGCTGACGGGTATGGCCCCGTACGGCAGACTTGCTGCGCCAACGAATTCCAGGCCGTCGTGCCCGGCGGTCCCGAGTGCCCCCAATACCTCGTCGGCATCTGTGTCTCCGTACAGCTTTATGTCCATGTACTCTGCGCTGCTCTCGATGCCGGCGGGTATAGGATCGCTGAACGACACGACGGGCTTTGGATGGAACCCGGACGTGTACGCCATGGGCAGCCCTGTCCTGTGCAGCGCGTGCATGATGAAATCGATGAGCTCGAGGTGACCGAGGAACCTCATCAGGCCCGACTTGGTATACTGCACGCGCACGTCGGTCGTCCACTGATGGGGCCTCTCCCGATGCTGTCCCCGCGCCCCGTTCGCAGGCGATGTTCCTGCGTACGACCCCGCGGATGCCCTTGGTTCGACCCGCTTGAAGTCGCACACGCCGCAGTCTGTGCACACGGACTGGAAGCAGTCCTTTGTAACGAGCCCGCCACGGGCCTTTTCGTATTCCTGTCTCAGGAATGACCTCGGTATGAGCGTGTCGATGTGGTCCCATGGCAGGGGCTGATCCGCGTCGCGCTCCCCGAGCAGGTCGGGCAGGGACAACCCGCAAGATGCTATCGCATCGAGCCATACCCGAAGGTCGTTCCGGTACGCCGAATTATCATCCGCATTGCAGGCCTCTCCTGTATGGTGTGGTTCCGCTCGGGAGGAGGACAGGGGGGCGTCGGGCACGTCCGGGGCGGTGCCGGCCGTCAGTCCGTGCCTGGCGATCTCCTCTATGACCGGCCCGATCCGCCTATCGGCCCTCGCCAGTACGGCCTCTATGACGCTTATCTCCGGCATCTGGTGTTTTATGACGACCCTTTTCCCCCTTACCGCATTTTTTACGATGGACAATTTCCTCCTGAATTCTTCCGGCGCGATCATGCCCGACCACTGGAACGGGGTATGGGGCTTTGGTATGAATGCCGATATGCTCGCGTTGATCCTCGTTTTCCCGCTGTACTTCCTGACGGCGTCGTGGACACGATTTATGAGTTCCCCCATGCCGGCAACATCGTCGTCCGTCTCGAACGGCAGCCCGAGCATAAAGTAGAGCTTGATCGTCTGCCAGCCCATCCGTGCCGCAAGCCCGACGGAGGCGATGATCCCGTCTTCGGTGATGTTTTTGTTTATGACGTCCCTCATCCTCTGTGTGCCGGCCTCTATTGCGACCGTGAAGCCCGTCTTCCGTACCTGCCTGATCTGCTCGAGCAGGGGGCCGGTGACGGAATCCGTCCTCAGAGACGGGAGCGAGACCGAGCACCTGTCTCCGGAGAACTCCGACATGAACGCCCGCAGGAGGGGGGAGATCATGGTATAGTCTCCTGCGCTCAGGGACAGCAGGCTTATGTCGGAGAACCCTGACAGGGCTACGTTGTCCCTTATTTCCTTCAGCACCGTGTTCATGTCCTTTTCCCTGACAGGCCTGTAGATCATGCCCGCCTGACAGAACCTGCACCCTCTGGTGCAGCCCCGGGCTATTTCGACGACGAGCCTGTCGTGCACCGGCCTTATGAAGGGGATGATCGGACGCCTGAGGACCACGCCGTTTATGTCCGGGAGTATCCGTCTCCTCACGCGGCCGGGGGATGCATTGTCGGGCACGACGGCCTTGAACCTTCCGTAATCGTCGGTGGCCTGCTTGTACAGGGACGGGACGTAGACGCCCTCGATATGCGAGAGCATATCGAGGCAGGCGGTCTTCGAGAGGCCCTTTTTTTTGCATTCGATGACCGAGTCTACAATCTCTATCGCTGCCTCCTCTCCGTCGCCGATCACGAAGGCGTCAAAGAAGTCAGCCACCGGCTCCGGATTGAATGCACAGCTCCCTCCGCCTATGACCAGCGGGAACGGCCTTTCCCTGTCCGCTGAGCGGTGCTCGAGCCCGGAGAGCCTCAGGACGTGGAGTGCGTTGACGTAGTTGAGCTCCGTCTGGAGGGTTATGCCTATGATATCGAATTGATCGAGCGGGGTATCCGTTTCCATGGTCGAGAGCTTTTCCCCGTGCCTCCGCATGATCGATTCCATGTCGTCTCCGGGCAGGTATGCCCTCTCTGCAAGTGCGTAGGGCAGGTCGTTTATCCGCTCGTACAGTATCCTTAACCCGAGGTTCGCCATACCGATCTCGTACATGTCCGGATAGACAAGGACGGCCTTCAGCCTTACCGAGTCGTGCTGTTTTACCGAGGCGTTGGGCTCGGGCCCTATGTATCTGGACGGCCTTCTCACATACGACAGGAGATCTCTCATACTGCGCCGGTATAATATTTCAGCTCGAACCTTCCGTTTTTGAACACGATATAGCTGTAGTCGCTGAACCAGTTGCCCGTATTGATGTACGTTATCTTTTTGCCGTCGAAAGCGAGCTCCCGTATCTCCGGTGTATGGAAATGGGCGGCTATGAGGACGTCGAACCCCTGCATGGCCTTCTCCCCTATATACTCCTCGATGACGGACGTGGGCATCGCCCTCTTTACGGTCCATACCTCCCTGCTGCGCTTCGACAGGCTGGATCCGATACGTCGGAGGACACCCGCCGGCAGAAGCTCCGACAGGGAATGGATGAATCCGCTCCTGAGCACCCGCCTGAGGAACCTGTACTTCTTGTCCGTATAGTCGATCGTGTCCCCGTGCGTTATGAAGCACTTTATGCCGTCGAGATCCATACCTGTGCCGTCCTCGATTATGTCGATGTCGTCGAAGATGTCCCCCCGGGTGTGTTTTACGAAAAAGTCATGATTGCCTATATGGTAGTGGATCCTTACGTTCCTGTCGGTCAGCCGTTTTATGGCATTCAGGAGCGATAGGTACACCGGGTCTATGAATCCGCCCGGGCTTACCCAGTAATCGAAGATGTCCCCGAGCAGAAAGAGGGCGTCCGGGACGACACTGTCCTTCTTCATGGTCAAGTCCTCGAGGAATGATACGAGCCTTTTCTGATTCGGATCGCCCCTGCCCCTCAGGTGTGCGTCTGAAAGAAATATGCAGTACATGGGGACAGTATATCCCGCTCCCCCTGCCTGTCAAATAGTATAACCTAAAGTCCCGCCGAAGTATAATAAGCTTTACCGAGGAGCGCATTCGCTTGACAAGACGGGATTTATTGTGTCACGATGAATAATAGCTAACCAAATAGAAAAGTGAGGCAGACATGTACGCGGTTATAAAACATTCCGGCAAACAATACACGGTAAAGCAGGGAGACGTCGTGGCCCTGGACAGGATAGCGGGCGCGCAGAAGGACGGAGAGCTCCAGGTGTCCGATGTCCTGCTCGTGGGCGACGACTCGAACACCGTTATCGGTACCCCGGTCGTTGCGAATGCGTTCGTGAGGCTGAAGGTGCTCGGGGAGACGAAGGGGGGCAAGATAACGATATTCAAGCACAAGAGAAGGAAGAACTACAGGAAGAAGCAGGGGTTCCGCTCCGTATTTACCACCGTGAGGGTGGAAGACATCGTATATAAGAATAGTTGAGGTGCTGAATGGCTCATAAAAAAGGACAGAGTAGCTCGGTAAACGGGAGAGACAGTCAAGGACAGAGGAGAGGGGTCAAGCTCTTCGCGGGACAGCCTGCGAGGGCGGGCTGTATCATTGTGAGGCAGGTGGGCGAAAAGTTCAGGGCCGGCAAGAATGCAGGCAGAGGGAAGGATTTCACGATCTTTGCGCTCAAGGACGGTATCGTAAGGTTCACGCATTCGAGGGACAAAGTGACTGTCCATGTGGTGCCCGCCTGACGCAGGCGGAGCAGGTAGAGTCCCAACAGGGAAAAGTTGCTTGTTCTGCGACCCCCCTCTTTCCCCCTTTTGCAAAGGGGAAGCAGGGGGATTTTTTTTGGTGGCTCTTATCCCAAAAGTGATCATGGGACTGATAGAACAAAAAGAAAGAGTGTTCGACACTGCGAAAGGAAACACATCCGGACTGCCTGCAATGCTTCCGTGGTACTCTGCGTGGACTGCTTCTCTCTCGCTATGGAAATACGGA
>JAMCVD010000101.1 GCA_023381995.1 Deltaproteobacteria bacterium | reverse complement strand
GTCTGCTCTACCTTGTACGGATCGCAGATGCCATAACGACCTATACATTTACATCAACGACATATACATCGGATAATACCCAAAACAATATATTGACGGGCTCGGCAAATGTTGTATTCAGCATGCCCTATGACGAAAAGGCATTGCGTGCCAGCATTATTGCAGAACTTGAGGCGTTGAGGCTCCATAAGGATCAAGACACGAGGGATAAGATCGTAAGCGAACTCGAAGGACTGGATGAATGCTATGAGCAGGGATGCAAACAAGAAGATTGTGACTGTCGACATTCTGTATTGGATATACTGCAAGCTATAGACATGCTGAAGGAACTCAAGACGGATACTTGGCAGATACGGCTCGACCTTGATAAGCTATTAAGGGTGTGGGAGATAAAATGCAGCGGATACGAATAAATGCAAGGAGGATAGATGTTATGAAAAAAATGATATTGGTTTTAGGACTGGTAGTGGTTATTGCAGGGTGTAGGACCAAGTCTTCTGCACAGTCGAACATAGTGGCAAAGGTTGGAAGCTATACAATAACAATGGGTGATCTCGAACAGAAGGTAGCGAATATGCCTCCTTACACAAAGCAGTTTTATTCTACACCGCAAGGTAAGAAACAATTGCTCGATGATATGGTGAATAGGTTGCTGCTTGTAAATGCTGCACTCCAGCAGGGACTGGACAAGAAACCTGATATAAAGGCAAAAATTAAAGACGCGACATACGACATCCTATCAAAGGCGGCTGTTGACTCGTTCATGGGCAGAGCCATTACCGTAACAGATAAGGAGATAGCGGATTACTACACCAGTCACCAGACGCAATTCAATACGCCAGAACTCTTTCATGCGAAGCGGATTGTCATAAGGACACAGAAAGGTGCAGAGCAGATATACGGCAAGCTGCGCCTGAAAAAGATGACATTTGACAATGCAGTAAAGGCATACTCCACCGATGTCCCCACCAGACCCAGCAATGGAGATATTGGGTTCTTCACAAAAGATGCATTCGGGAGCGAGGTTGCAAAGGCATTGTCCGGCTTAAGGCCAGACGGGGTTACGAGACCTATAAGGACCACTACGGGCTGGGCGATCTATCTGCTCGTTGAGAAAAGGCTGCCGGTATCAATGAACTTGGAACAGGTCAAAAACAACATTAGGCGTATGCTCGAACAGCAAAAACAAGGAGAAGCAATCAACAATCTTGAAAAGAAACTCCGGAACAAAAATAAGGTTATAATCTATGCACGGTTTTAACGGATCTACAACTAATATTGACGTCTTTAGCTCCAGCCTTTCTAAGTATATTTACAATTGTGAAACTGTGCTTCATCGTGAGATCGCTTATAATCTTCTGCTTAAGCTTATAAGGATTATACTCATTAAAAGAAATAAAACAAAGAATTCTTGCCGCAAGGATTCGTGCTTCACGATCGGTTAACAAAGAGCTGATCAAGCTATATTGGGATATCGGTAAAATTATCGTTGAACGTCAAAGACGATATGGTTGGGGACATAGTGTTGTTGAAGAACTTGCAAAAGATCTTATAGATGATTTCAAGGGGATTGAAGGTTTTTCATCCAATAATCTTTGGCGAATGCGTAATTTTTTTTGGCTCTTATCCCAAAAGTGATCATGGGACTGATAGAACAAAAAGAAAGAGTGTTCGACACTGCGAAGGGAAACACATCCGGACTGCCTGCAATGCTTCCGTGGTACTCTGCGTGGACTGCTTCTCTCTCGCTATGGAAATACGGAGACGTTATGGGTCGTAACCCCCTTTACCGAAAAGAGCTTTGTTTTACGAGCAGAGGAGAAAACTCTTTCTTCATGATCACAAATGGGAGAGGAACCAAAATCCTTTCCCCGCTATTCTCTCTTTTCAGTGACTGATGACTGAGCGGTTGTTTTCATCATCATGTCTGTGTGCGGCTGGTTGACTATCTTTACACTTCCCCTGCTGAGCACCTCCGCCGTCATCCCGAGTGTCAGGGCCGCCTGCTTTTCGTAGTAGAGTACCCCGTTTTTGAGATAATATGCCACATCGTCATTTGTTATGACCTTCTTGCCCTGTTTGAGGGCAGCTATTATCTGCTTTGCGGTCATCCTGCCGTCGTCGTTATGTATCTTGTGCTGCATAGTTCCTCTCTTTACGGGCTCCCCGAACATTCCCGCGAGGGAGGCCGTTTTGAGGCAAACAACTAAACTAAAGCAAAGAACATGCCAATGCTGTTTGTGCCTAACATGTGTGAAAACAAAGAGATCCTGAACATAGATAACGGAGAGGGCTATCGAATGTCTTCGGGGATGACAAGGATCGGCAGTGTCTTTAATGCCATTGCAGGTCGCCTTTGTCGAGTATACTTGATTGTAGGGGCATTATCGGTATATAAATCCGGGAGAGAAACCTATAGGAGGCTTTAAGGTGTTTACTATCAATATAAAAGTTAAGATCACCCTACTGGTGGCCGGACTGCTCCTGCTGCTCGAGGCCGCGCAGCTCATTATAGGCTGGTATAATCTCCAAACCCGGTTCGTCGATACCATCTCGAAGCAGGCGGTCAGGATACTGCAGCAGCAGGCGGGCGCCCTATCGTCGCAGCTTGTCGGCCAGTCTGCCACTACGACAGCGGGCACTATTACACAGACCGTTACGGCCTCTTCTCTGGAGAGCATAAAGGGGCTGATGGAGTGGGCGTCCTCCGTGGATCTGTTTGCCCCGGATGGCAGCGTCATTGCTTCGACCGAGGAGACCACCAGCAGGATGCTCCGCGAGGCGTTGTCCGGCTACCTGAAGATGCCGAAGCAGGGCATAGCCGCCATAAACGGCAGGCTGCACAGGTATTTCGTTTCCCCTGTGACGGACTCCAGCGGCACTACCGTCGCGTACATCGTCATTACCCTGTCCGATAGGGAGATCACCGCCTCGATCTGGGACGTGTTTCAGGCGAGCGTATGGACGGCAATCCTCTCTTCTATCGCAATGATATTTATAACATACCTGTTCATGGCTGTTATCACAAGGCCTGTCGCAAAGCTGCTGTCTCATACGAAGCAGGTAGGAAGCGGGGACCTTACCCATGCGGCCAAGACCTATTCTACCGACGAGTTCAGCATATTGACGCACGCATTCAATGATACGACCAGCAAATTGAGGGACGTGATTGTTAAGATAAAGGACGTAACACAGGAGGCGGTCGGCATGTCCGTCTCGCTTACCGACACGTACGGGGGCCTCGAAAAGGCCTCCTCCGAGGAAATCTCCGGGCTGAAGGCGGCCTTTAGCTCTATAGGATCCACGATCACGGCCATAGATAACATAGCCAATACGATGGAAGGCATCGTCGCACAGTATTCCGATCTCTCTTCGGCCTTGAACCAGTTTACCGGCTCGATCGGCGAGGTCGACAATTCGGCGGAGAGACTGACGGTCTCGATAGGGGACATCTCCATCTCCATAGAGGAGATAATAAGCTCGATAAAAGAGGTCTCGAACAATATAGGCGAGCTCTCCAAGTATATAGAGGAGTCGAACTCCTCCATACACGAGATCCGGTCGTCGACGAAAGAGATAAGCGAGCATTCCATGAACAGCTCCAGTGTATCGGAAGCAGTCGTGAATGAGTCCATGGACGGCCTGAGATCGGCGGACGCCGCCATAGACGGCATCGGCAGGATCAAGCAGACGACGGACGGCATCGTTGCCTCCATAACTATGCTTGTAAAAAGCTCGAACCAGATTGCGGAGGTCCTGGACAGCATCAACCAGATCGCTGACAAGACGAACTTGCTCGCGCTGAACGCCGCGATCATAGCAAACCAGGCGGGCGAGCACGGCAAGGGGTTCGCCGTCGTGGCACAGGAGATCAGCGAGCTTGCGGAGAGGACGAGGATATCCACGACGGAGATCGACAGGATAGTGAAGAGTATCAACTCCGAGATGCAGAAGGCGAAGCTCGCTGCGGATGCAGGAACAAGGGCCGTCGAGGAGGGCGTAAGCCTTACCAGGGTAACGCACAGGAAGCTGTCCCTGATCAACGATGGTATCAAGAGCTCGCACAGTGTGACGATGTCCATCGAGAAGATGATAAAGGAACAGTCCATAGCCATCACTACGATAGCGGAGGCACAGGAGATGATATCGAAGGTGTCGAAGCAGATACTGGCGGCCATGAACGATCAGGTCTCCGGGACGTCCCAGATCAACCAGACGGTAGAAGGGATAAAGGCCCTTACGAACAAGCTCCGCATGGCGACGTCCGAACAGACGAAGAGCATCCAGCTCATAGCGAAAAATGCCGATACCACCATGCATTCGATTACCAACGTGAATCAGACACTCGGCATACAGAGGCAGGAGAATAAAGCGGCTGTCACTGCGATCGGGAGCAGCGTGAAGAACATAGAAGAAAACGTAGGAAGGGTCCAGAAGACAAAGGCCTTGCTGTTGACGCTGAAGGAACGGCTCGGCTCTCTGAGAGACAGCGTCGAATGGTTTAAGCTGGGATGAGACGATGGTATTACAGATCAGTTGACTTTGTATAATTAATGATTTAAATCCCACAGAAAAGGAGGAAAAATGAGAAAAATAACATTGATTATAGCTTCACTCGCCATCCTCGGCTTTATTGGGGAAGGCTGTGCTAAAAAAGGAGTAGTAAAACCGGCGGAGCAGCCGCAGACTCCCCAGGTCCAGCAGCAGCAACCTGCACCGGAGGCTGTCCAGCAGCAAACGGCAGAAAAATCGATAGAGGAGATCCAGAAGGAGCTCGAGATGATCCATTTCGATTTCGACAAATACAATGTCAGGCCCGATGCGAAGACGACCCTCGAACAGGACTCGAAGGTGCTCAGCGACAACCCGAACATCAAGGTCCAGATAGCGGGCTACTGTGACGAGAGAGGCTCGGTGGAGTATAACCTCGCGCTCGGGGAGAAGAGGGCGAAGTCTGCCCAAGATTACCTCGAGACACTCGGGATAGCGCCGGGCAGATTGTCCACGATAAGCTACGGCAAGTCCGATCCCATCGATCCTGGTCACAATGAAAAGGCATGGGCCATGAACAGAAGGGACGAGTTCCATATCGTGCAATAGGCCGTCCGTTTTTGCTTTGATAGTGCATATCCCCGGCCGTATGCCGGGGATATTTTTAGGATTAAAAACAGGAAAACACGATGAATACCTTGACCGTTCTATTGTTCTCCCTCGTGGGGCAGGGCGGCACCGGCTCGATAGGCTCCATGGTCCTTGCCGCAGGACCGGTGGCAAAGACCGTTCTTATCATCCTGCTTATAATGTCCGTCATAAGCTGGGCCATTATCGTCTTCAAGTATCTTTCGTACAGGAAGATAGAGAAAGCGGCGGACAGCTTTATGACCTCGTTTACGGGCGTAAAGACGTTCACCGAGGCCTATGAGGAGACACGGGGCGTTCCCCATTCGTATCTCAAGTCCATATTCGACGTCGGCTACAAGACGGCCATGAGGAGGAAGACCACGGGCCCCGAGCAGGACGACAATATGCATGTAAGCCTCGACACCATAGAGAGGGCCATGCGGAAGGTAACGCTCGTGGAGGTCAACAGGCTGGAAGACCTTTTGTCCTTTCTTGCCTCCACGGGCAGCGCTTCGCCGTTCATAGGGCTCTTCGGCACCGTCTGGGGGATAATGTCGGCCTTCAGGAGCATCGGCATAACGGAGTCCGCCAGTCTCGCGATCGTTGCCCCGGGGATATCCGAGGCCCTCATAACCACCGCTATGGGACTTTTTGCCGCTATCCCGGCGGTGCTCGCTTACAATTATTTTGAGCGGAGAATAAAGGTGTTTATGGATGATATGGACGCCTTTATCATAGAGATGCTGAATAAATTCGAGAGGCACATAAAGTCCGATGGCATTCAGTAACGGCAGTAAAAGGTCGTTCTCCGAGATCAACGTCACGCCCCTGGTCGACGTTATGCTCGTGTTGCTGATCATATTCATGGTAACCGCTCCCATGCTCCAGCAGGGCATAAAGGTCAACCTTCCGCAGGCAAAGGCGCAGAGCCTCAAGGAGGCGGAGGGGAAGCTTATGATAACCGTTACGAAGGACGAGAAGATATTTATAAACAAGAACCCCTATACACTCGATGCGCTCGGCAAGACCTTGAAGGCCCTCCAGGCGTACAGGAAGGACAGGCAGGTGTTCCTCAAGGCCGATAAGGACGTCCCTTACGGGTTTGTCGTAAGGGTCATGTCGGAGGTCAAGGCCGCCGGTGTCGAGGAACTCGGTATGGTCACAGAGCCTTTGCCGCATTAGGGGCCTGCCCTGCACAGGAGGCATTGAGAGGGGTTTACATGCATAATGAAGAAAGCCCTGGACAATTATGATTATATCGGATCCCCGTACAGCTCCTTTTATAAGGTGGTCGCTGTATCGGCGTGTGCCCATGTACTGTTTGTAGCGGTGATCCTGTACGGCAATATCCTGCCCTCCAGGACGATAGATTACAGCCCAGCGTACATGGTCAGGCTTGTATCGGCTGTGTCGCCCCCTGAAGAGGAGAAGGTATCCGGTGCCCCGTCAGAGAGCAAGGCACCTGCCGCTCCACCTGTCGCACCGAGGCCTGCGGAGCGGATGGTCCTGCCGGTACGAAAGGCCAGGCCCAATAGAAAGGAGATGCTGTGGGCCATAAAGCACATAGAGAGCGAGCTGAGGAAACGGGAGCTCTTCAATGCGATACAGGAGACCATCAAAAGGGCAGGCCGTCCTGCATCGAAGAGCGCTACCGCCGGGGGAAGCGGGTCGGGAACCAGCAGCGTGCCCCCGTCCGGCCCTGCTGCACAGGAATACTATTCGCTCATATGGGAGAGGGTGCAGAGTGAATGGATCATCCCTCCGGACATGGCTGACGCGAGCTATGGGTATGAGACGGTCGTGGACATTACCCTGAACAGGAACGGTACGGTCAGTAGTATCGGTATCGAGAAAAGCTCGGGCAATGTGTACTTTGATCAGACAGCGATCCGTGCTATAAAAAAGGCGTCTCCTTTGCCCCCGTTTCCACCGAGCTGGCTGCAAAACAGTGTGGACATAGGCATAAAATTTAGCTGTAAGGAAGGATGTAAATGAAAAAGAGAGACCCGATTGGCAGATTGTCTCCCATGAGCGGCACGAATCTGGTGGTCGTCGCCGCGGTCGCAATCTCGCTTGCGCTCACGGGCAGGGCGTACGCCAGGACGTACATAGATATAGACGCACCCACCATCAAGAGGATGCCTATCGCAGTTACGATGCCGATTGCAGGGCCGGGATCGAATCTCGAGGACGCGATGTTTCTTTACAGGACGATGACCGCTGCACTGGACGCGTCAGGCTATTTCTCCGTCCTCAACCCCGCCATGTTCATAGAGAAGCAGGGCGGCCTGCTCCTCGGTCAGTTCAATCTGAGCGATTGGACGGACATCGGCGCAGAAGGGCTCGTGAAGATGGGCTACGGCGTGCAGGGCGGCATGGTCGTGGTAAAGCTGTACACATACGATGTGGTACAGGGCAAGACCTTACTGTCGAAGCAGTACAGCGGCGGCGTGTCCGATCTCAGGTATATGGCCAACAGCATGGTCAACGACGTCATCTATGCCTTTACCGGGCATGCGGGGCTTGCAGGCTCCAAGATAGCGTTTGTCTCGAAGAAGACCGGAACGGAAGAGATATACGCGATGGACCTCGACGGCAGCAATATGGTCCAGCTTACCTACAACAAGACCATAAACCTTACGCCTGTCTGGTCTCCTGACGGGACCAGGCTGCTTTTTACGTCGTACATGCAGAGGAATCCCGATCTGTACATGCTGGACCTCCGGGACGGCAGGACGACCACGGTGTCCAGGAGAAAGGGCCTCAATATAAGCCCGAGCTTCTCCCCGGACGGCAGCGAGATAGCGGTATCGCTGAGCTTCAGGGGCAGCCCCGAGATATACCTGCTGGACCTTCAGGGGAGGATACTGAAGCAGCTCACCAATACCTCCGACATCAACGTGTCGCCGAGCTTCTCTCCGGACGGGGGAAAGATAGCCTTTGTGTCCAACAGGGCGGGTGGTCCGCAGATCTACACCATGAATGCGGACGGCTCGGATGTCCAGCGCATCACATTCAACGGCAGGTACAACGCCTCGTGTAACTGGTCTCCCTCCGGCAACCGGATCGTATTCTCCGGGTTGTCGGACGACGGCACGTTCGACATATACACCGTCGCGCCGGACGGCTCCGGCCTCGTGCGGTTGACCCAGAACCAGGGTGACAACACGAGCCCGAGATGGTCGCCGGACGGATACTATATCATCTTTGTCTCGACGAGGGACGGCGATCAGCAGTTGTATGTTATGAATGCCAATGGGAGCAACCAGCACAGACTCGTCTCTACGAAGTATGACATGAGCTCTCCGAGCTGGTCAAGCAGGATAAACTTTAAGATAACTATCAGATAAGGAGGATTTATGAAAAAACTTGTTATCGTGGCCCTTTCCCTTGTGGTGCTCTCCGGGTGTCCGAGGCCCCCGCTGAAGGACATTGCGGACGCACGGGCGGCCCTCGAGTCCGCACGACGTGCAGGCGCACAGACATACGCGCCCAGGGAGTACTCCTCGGCGGAGGGCTACGTGCGCATGGCACAGTCCGATTCCGATAACAGACAGTACGACAAGGCCAGGGTAAACGCCCTTACGGGCAAGAAGCTCGCGGACATCGCACGGCAGATCGCTCTCGAGGACAAGGGAAAGGGTACAGGAGGAAACAGTGGAGAAGGGATCACAGGCACCTCGGTGCTCTCGAACATAGGCATAACGGGGACATCCATAATAGGCGAAGGCTCGCTCGGGGAGGGCGTGGTGATAAAGCAGTTGAAGATGATACACTTTGCGTTTGCCGACTACTCGCTGTCGGATGAGGCGCAGTCGATCCTGATGGAAAATGCCCAGTGGATGAAGGCCCATCCCGATGTAAAGGTCCAGATAGAAGGCCATTGCGACGAAAGGGGCTCGCAGGAGTACAACCTCGCGCTCGGGGAGAAGAGGGCCACCTCGGCAAGGGACTACCTCGTGCAGTTGGGTGTGCGGCGCGGCACGATGTCCGTCATAAGCTACGGGAAGGAAAAGCCCCTCGACCCGGCACACAATGAGAAGGCATGGGCGGAGAACAGGCGCGACGAGTTCGTTATCGTGACGAGATAGAAAATTACCGGGCCTTATCCCAAAGGAGTAGGGGCGGTCCGCGAACCGCCGTTACCTGAATGTTTTGAAGAAGGTGCCGGTGGTACCGCTCCCGGTGAGCAGTGTTACCTCCGTAAGAGGGGGATACTCCCTGAGCTCCGGCTCGATGAACGGCCTTTTGCGCCCCCTGCGGGGTGCCGCCTTCTTTGCCGACGTCTCGTTCCTCAGTCTTTCCTTGTAGCCTTTCCGCTCGTCTTTTCCTTTTGCCATATCAGCAGCTTGCCTCGAATGGTATTCTGTTCTGCAAATACAAGTACTGTTTCACGCGAAAAATGCAATAGGGAAGTTTGCTCATTCGCTCGGGGTACCAATGCGGGGCATGGGTCATGCGATCCACCCTAAGTAGTATAAGCTTTTTGTCATCAGGGATGGTATAGTCCTCTGTAAGTTTATATGCACAAACCGACGTTATAGTTTTTGCTGATATTCGAAGAATACCTCTGTTTGACGCAGGCTTATCGGTCATTACACAAACTTCCCTATCTTGCAAATGCATTTTTCTGGTTCACTGGATTGGTATGGCCACTATTTCGTTCGTAGGGCTGGCCTGGCTCACATAAAGGGTGGTGAACGCATCGTCGAAGGCAAACCCGCCGTTCGCATTGACAATGCCGGTCAGGACAGCGTACGTGGAGTATGTCCCGGTCGAAGGGACGTACTCATATATAGTATCTGCCGTCGAGTCGAGGATATAGATATTGCCGGCACTGTCCAATTTCATACCAGAAGGGCACGAAAGCCCTGTTATTACCGTTGTCGTAACGGTCCCTGCCGCGTTTATCCTGTAAACATCGCCGTTGCCGCAGTCGCCGACATACACGTCGCCGGACGCATCGGTCGCAACCGCGGTCGGGATTACAAACCCGGATGCGAAGAGCGACGCTGTACCGTTGCTTTGGATGGAATAGACGGTCCCGTCACCGCCGTCTGCTGCATAGAGGGGCCAGGACTCGCCTGCGCCGGAGAAGTAAAGCGCATCAGGACACGAGCCTACGACGGCAAAGACAGAGGGGGCACCGCCACCGCTGCGCACTGCCAATATGTTATTGCTGTTGCAATTGCTGACATAGAGCTTCCCCGCCGTATCGAAGGCGACATCGACTGGGTTGTTATATTTATTGCTCTTTGAGTACGTGGTCAAGCTACCTGCAGGGCTAACCTTTTCTATATAGTTATTGTTGCCGTACACAGCGACGTACAGGTTGCCCGCGGTATCTACGGTAATACCACCGGGGCTTGCAATGAACTTACTGTTCGTCAGTATCCTGTACGGCGTAAACTTTACCGGGTTCGAGTACGGAGTATTCGCGTACACGGTATCCACCACCACGTTTCCCAGCGTGGCGTCCGTGGGTACCGTTGCGACGATCTTGTCGGCCGTCCAGCTTTGCACCGTCCCTGTTATGCCGTTGAATATTACACTGCCCGGCGTCGTGGAGAAGTTGTAGCCGGAGATCGTGATCGTAGAGCCTGTCAGGACTGTCGAGGGCGTAAGGCCGGATATGACGGGCACGTCGGCGTAGAGGTAGACCCTGAAGACGAAGCTCGATGTTGCGTTAAATCCCATGACCGTGTCGGCCGATTGTCCCCCTGCCGGTATCGTGTAGGCCGAGCCTGCGGTGCCCGAGGTAAAAAACCATGCCCACGCGCCGTAAGGAGGATTATCTATATACCAGCCTGACCCGAGATCGGTCAGGGCTGCGATGGCGCTGCCGGACAAAAGCTGGTAGCTCTGCATCTCCACGCCCGTCCATGCGTTCGTGTCGTTGTTCGTTATGTATATCGGCGCAGTGAGCAGATTTCCCGTCAGGGTCGCATTGCCTATTTGAAATAGCCCGGCCTTGCCCGGAAGATTGTTTTGCGCATAGGAGGGCGGGGTCACGTCTATGGACTTCATGCTCAGGAGATTGGTGTGTGCGTCGTACGCGATGTCATAGGCAGCCACCGGTGTGTTCGCTGATTTTTGCAGATGCTGTGCAGGGCCGCAGCCCGCCGATAGCAGAATACCGAGTGTTGATATTTTTACACATGTGCGTATGATGCCAACTACCTCATTCTTATTCATTTTCCGGCCTCCTTGTTTTTATTTCAACACCGACTGTTCAATACAGGATGAACGAAATAATGTCAAGGACTTCATTACGACACAGTTGAAAATTCAACAACGACAGCTCACGAAAAGGGCAGGGAAGGGGATTAAATTTGGTTGCAATTGCAGGCGCTTCTGATAGACTCCGTATTAATCTGCGGACAAGACAAGGAGAGATGATGAGAAAGGGATTGTTCATTATAGCGCTGATGGCGATTGTACTCCCCGGCATGTCGGGCTGTATCAGGACGAGCGAGGACATAAGGCTCGATAAGGAGCTGGGCGATCTGCAGGCAAAGGTAGACCTGAACAATCAGACCATGAACAAGAAGCTGGACACCGAGATCTCCGAGGTCAGGAACAATCAGGTCAATATGCTCTCCAACGTTAGCGGCATAAACGACGATATCAAGGGCTTGAGGAACAGGCTGGACATACTCCAGCACAGGCTCAACAACATCAGGAAGGACCTCGACCTCTTTACGACGACCGGAGGCACGCTGAACATGAGCATCGAGCAGAGGCTTTCCGCGCTCGAGACGTCCATGACCGCGGTGGAGGCCTGGATGAGCTTCTCAAGCGCCTACAGCAAGAGGGCCGCGACGCGCCACACGGAGAGCGCATCGAAGCGCACGGGGCTTTCGCTCGATGACGCGGTGAAGCTCTTCAAGGAGAAAAAGCTCGATCAGGCAAGGCCGGTCTTTGAAAGGTTCTCGGCGAGCGGCAGCGAGAAGGAGAAGACCAGGGCGATCTTCTATCTCGGGGAGATAGCGTACGCCGAGAAGGACTATAAGACGGCCATTGCCCACTACGGGATCATCGTGGAGAGGTACCCCAACAGCCCGCTGATCGTGTCGTCGTACTATATGATCGGGAAGAGCTTTGTGCACCTCGGAGACGACAAGAACGCATGGACGGGCGTGGAGATGCAGA
>JAMCVD010000022.1 GCA_023381995.1 Deltaproteobacteria bacterium | reverse complement strand
ACGACGACTGCCTCTACTCGACCGACCTCGACGCATTCAGGGGCCCGGACGGGAACGACTACGTCCTGCTTGCCAGCCCACACAGGGCAATCGCGTTCAGGGTATCCGGACTGCCGTAGGCCATACTACCGTTCCGTCTTTGCCTTCATCGGCAGGTACTGCTCGAAGATGGACTTGTTGTTTGCGGCCATGTACGCGTCCGACGCGGATATTCTCCTGAGTTTCAGGAGATCGAGTATCGACTGGTCCATCATCTGCATTCCGTCTTTCTTGCCTGTCTGGATCAGAGAGGGAATCTGGAAGGTCTTCGCCTCCCGTATGAGGTTGGAGATCGCCGGGGTCACGACCATAATCTCCAGAGCAGCAGTCCGGCCTTTGCCGTCTTCGGTCTTTATGAGCTGCTGGGCGATAACGGCCTTGAGGGACTCTGAGAGCATCGTCCTTATCTGCTCCTGCTGGTCTCTGGGGAACGCGTCTATAATCCGGTCCACGGTCTTCGCAGCGCTCGAGGTATGGAGGGTACCGAACACGAGGTGCCCGGTCTCCGCCGCGGTTATCGCGAGCGATATCGTCTCGAGGTCGCGCATCTCGCCCACGAGTATGACGTCCGGGTCTTCCCGCAGCGCAGAGCGCAGGGCGGACGCAAAGCTCTGGCTGTTCTCCCCTATCTGCCTCTGGTTTATAAGGCAGGAGATGTTCTTGTGGACAAACTCTATGGGGTCCTCGAGCGTCAGTATGTGCTCCGGGAAGGTCCTGTTTATAAAATCGATGATCGCGGCGAGTGTCGTGGACTTGCCGCTCCCGGTAGGCCCGGTCACGAGCACGAGCCCCCTGTCATAGAAGCAAAAATCCTTTATCGCATCCGGCAGGCCCATGTCCTCGAGCTTCGGCATGGTCGAGGGTATCAACCTGCATACGGCAGCCAGTCCCCTCCTCTGAAAGAAGGCATTTATCCTGAACCTCGCAACGTCCCTGACCTCGTACGCGAAGTCGTACTCCTTGCTCCTGAGAAGGAATTCTTTCTTCTCGCTGTCTATTATCTCGAACATTAGTGTCTCCAGGTCGGCCGGGGTGAGCTCCCTGAATTCGGTCCTCACGAGCTCTCCGTGCACGCGCATTACCGGGGGCGAGCCTACCGATAAATGCAGGTCCGAGCCTTTCCTCTCGCTGAGCAGTTTTAAAAGTCCGTCTATCCTCGCCATACCATTGCTACTCTGCCGGAGGATGACCCGGGACCTTCACCAAGATCAGCTCCTTCAAGCCGCTCATCTTTACCACAGATTGTATATGGTCTTCATCGATGCTGCTGTCGCTGAACAGCACCCCTATCGAGCCGTCTATGAGGATATCTATCAGATAGCTGCCGACCTCCGCATCCCTGTAATGGAGCGGCATATTCACATTCTTTGTGGTCCTGCCTTCGAATGCCCTGCACACGGCATTCTTGTACACCACCGTCTCAAAGCCAGGCCCTATGTCCTTTATGACGTCGTGTATCCCTGATTTTATCTGGGAAGCGATGCCTCGCTCCTGCGGTCCGGTTACGAGGGCGGGGATATCATTATAGAAGGCCTCGATCATATCGAGTATTGCGGCCTCGTCGCTGACGGAAACATTTATCTCTTTGTCCGTTATCCTTCTGATATCCTCTATCGCAGAGGCGTTCAGCGGGTCCGCAATGGCGATGTTCAGGGCGTTCAGCACCATGCTTATGGCCAGAACGACGTGCTTCCTCGCAAACTCATACGGCAGAAGGAGCACACTCGCGGGATCGATCGCGTTCCTGAGTTCCAGCGGGGGTATATACGGTATATTGAGCTGGGTGGACAACGCCCAGTTTATATCGTCCTTCGTCAGAAAGCCGAGCCTTATGACGGCATCGCCGAACTTTGTCCCCTGCTCCTTTTGCAGCAGCAGGGCCCTTTCGACCTGCTCCTGCGTGAGAAGGTTGATACTCCTGAGCATCTCTCCCAGCTTCTGTCTGTAGGCGGACGCCCCGGTATGCCGCTTTCTATTGTCCATCGTATCCATTTTTATTTTTTCATTCTCGTCATTTTTATTACATTTTCCAATTTCTCTATCCTGAAAGGCTTCTCGATATAAAAGAGGGAGCCGAGACTCAGCGATTCCACTATGACCTCCTTCGCTCCGAATGCCGTCATGACGATGAGCGCCGTCCTGGGCCATCTGTTCTTCACTATCTCCATGAAGGTGATGCCGTTCATCAGGGGCAGCCGTATGTCGGTCACGATGATGTCCACGGGAGACGCTTCGAGCCGCTCCAGCGCCTCTTCCGCGCTGAAGACGGGGAACACCTCCATGTCGCCGTCGTTCTCATGCAGCAGCCTGGCGGTGTTCTGTGCAAAGTTGACCTCGTCGTCCACTATCATCACCCTCGTCATCGCAACGCCCCGCTAAACCAGGTCTCCCCGATCAAGCACTTCACGCACCTTCGCCAGCATGGCGTCCTGGGGGACAGGTCCTGCAACGGTTTCCCCGCTATTCCCTCCGGCCTGCGGCCGAACAGGCCTGCACCGAATGGGTTATGGTACTGTATCTTCGTCATGAAAAGAGACGTATATGCCGTCGAACCTGTCGGACAGCTTCTTGAATACCTCGAGCAGCCCCGGGTCGAAATGCTGCGGCATCGTCCTCCCGTCCCCCCTCGTTATGATGTCGTACACCTGCTCGTGGGACAGCGGGGACTTATACGGCCTTTTGCTCCGCAGCGCGTCATACTGATCGACGAGCATGACGATCCTGCCGATCAATGGGACCTTCGTTCCCTTAAGCCCCCTGGGATAGCCGGTGCCGTCCCATCTCTCGTGATGGGTGAGGGCTATCTGCTGTCCCATCCTCAGCACGTCGGACTCGGCGTCCTGTAAAATCGTCGCTCCGATCGTCGTGTGCCCTTTTATTATTTCGAACTCCCCGGCGGTAAGCGGGCTGTTCTTCTGGAGTATATGGTCCGGGATGCCTATCTTCCCGATATCGTGCATGGGACTCGCATAGACGATGGTTCCCCTGTCCGATTTGGATATGCCCATATACTCGCCGAGCAGCGACGAGTATGCGCTTATACGCTTCAGGTGCCCGCCCGTGAACTCGTCCTTGTATTCCGCGGCCCTCGTCAACCTGAAGACCGTATCGTGATAGGCGTGCTTCAACGTCTCGTTCATCGTCTGCAGGTCCTGCAATGCCGCGTTCAGCTCTTTCGTCTTCTCCCTGACGGTCTTTTCGAGCACATTGTTGTAGTCGTTCAGGAGATCGTTGTACGCCTTGACCTTTATCGAATTGTTTATCCTTATCCTGAGCTCGTCTATATCGAAGGGCTTGTTCAGGAAGTCGTCTGCGCCTATATTCAACGCCTCGTATTTCGAGTTGCGGTCACCCAACGCCGTAATGATGATAGCGGGTATGCTCCATGTCTCGTGCGATGCCTTGAGTTTTCTCAATACATCGTAGCCGCTCATGTCCGGCAGCGTACCATCGAGCAGTATCGTATCCGGCTTATACTCTTTGACCAGTCTCAGAGCGGTATTGCCGTCCGGAGAGGATGCAGTCTCGTAGCCGGACGGCTCTATCGCCTCTTTGATCAGCCTTACCACCAGAGGCTCGTCGTCGACTATCAGCACCTTATAACGTTTTTTCTCCATAGTACCTATGAATCCGTTATAAGGTATAAGCAAACCGCATGCCATTGTTACATATATACAACTATTTGATATTTAATAATAAATTAATGTCGATACGATGCACAGGGTTGTTTTTTGATCGTTTTATGTAGAAATTTAATCGATCCATGTCAGCACGATCGCTTGATTTAATGACCATCTTCTGATTATATTCTCGGACTATGTTAAACTACGAACTATTGAAAAATACGCTCGAAACGGCTGAGACGAAACTGTCCCTTCTTCGGAGGCACCTTTGATGTTACGGCAATGCAATCGCGCATAGACGAGTTAAACGGCATCGTTTCCGCCCCGGGCTTCTGGAAGGACATGGGACAGACGTCCGTCCATAAATCTGCACTGCTGAGGGAGAAAAACAGGCTCGAGGAGCTCCTGAAAATATTCTCACGGCTGGACCATACGATTGCGGACACCAGGGACATGCTGGCGCTGTTCAAGGACGACACATCGCGTAATTCCGACGACTATGGCGAACAGCTTTCCAGAGAGATCAACGGCATTGCCGGAGACATAAAGGCGCTCGAGCTGAGGGAGATATTCAAGGACGAGCAGGACGTCAACAATGCCATCCTGGTCATAAACTCCGGCGCTGGCGGGACAGAGGCACAGGACTGGGCGCAGATGCTGCTCAGGATGTATACGATGTGGAGCGAGTCGAAGGGCTTCACGGTCTCCGTTGCGGACCACCTCGAAGGCGAAGAGGCGGGCATAAAGAACGCGACCATCCGGATAGAGGGCATCTATGCGTACGGATATTTAAAGGCCGAGGCCGGGGTCCACAGGCTCGTACGCATCTCTCCTTTCGACTCGAACAAACGGAGGCACACCTCGTTCGCGTCGGTCTTCGTGTATCCCGAGGCGGACGAGGACATCAGCATCCAGGTAGACGATAAAGACCTCCGCATAGACACCTACAGGGCCGGCGGACACGGCGGACAGAATGTCAACAAGCTCGAGACGGCGGTGCGCATAACGCATATACCGACGGGCATAGTCGTGCAGTGCCAGAACGAGAGGTCCCAGTTCAAGAACCGGGAGATCGCGATGAAGCTCCTCAAGAGCAGGCTCTACGATCTCGAGCTTCGGAAGAGGCAGGAAGAGAAGGACAGGGTCGAGTCACAGAAGAAGGACATATCATGGGGCAGCCAGATACGGTCGTACGTGCTCCACCCGTACAAGATGGTAAAAGACCACAGGACCGAGTTCCAGTCGAACGAGCCGTTCGAGGTGCTCGCGGGGAAGCTCGACGGCTTTATAGAGGCGTACCTTTTAAAGCAAATAGAATAGGGCCCAGGCTCGAGAGAAGGACGAACAATGAGAGAGAATAACGAGATTTTCCAGACGAGGTACCGGAAGCTGAAGCAGTTGAAAGAGCTCGGGTTCCCGCTGTACCCGAACGATCTAAGGCCATCGCACACATCGAAGGCCGTGTGGGACACCTACGGCGAGAAGTCGCACGAAGAGCTCGAGAAGACGACAGACACCGTTTCCGTGGCCGGGAGGGTCATGATCGTACGTGGCTTCGGCAAGTCCGGGTTTCTCCTGATCCAGGACAGGTCGGGCCGCGTGCAGGCGTACGTACAGAAAGGGAAGATCGACGATAACGAGTTCTCCGCCTATCAGCTCCTCGATGCGGGGGACATCGTGTGGGTCGAAGGGACGCCCTTCAAGACAAAGACCGGAGAGCTGACGATAAGGGCGTCCAGGTTCAGGATACTCAACAAGACGCTGTCGGCCCTCCCGGAGAAGTGGCACGGACTGAAAGACATCGAGATACGGTACAGGCGCAGGTACGTGGACCTCATCGTCAACCAGGACGTGATGCAGACCTTCATAGCGAGGGCGAAGATCATAGACGCGGTCAGGGAATTCCTGAGGTCCATGGAATTCATAGAGGTCGAAACGCCCATGATGCAGCCCATCGCCGGCGGCGCGGCCGCAAAGCCCTTCAAGACCCACCACAACGCGCTCGACATGCCGCTCTATCTCAGGATCGCCCCGGAGCTTTACCTGAAGAGGCTCGTCGTGGGCGGCTTCGAGCGCGTGTTCGAGATAAACCGCAACTTCCGCAACGAGGGCGTGTCCACGAAGCACAACCCGGAGTTTACGATGCTCGAGTTCTACCATGCCTACGCTGACTACAACGACCTCATGAAGCTTACGGAGGACATGTTCGGCTTCGTCCTGCAGCGGATCGGCTCAAGCGGTACCGTAGAGTTCGACGGCCGGCAGATAGTGCTCGCCCCGCCGTACACGAGGCTCTCATTCCATGAGGCCCTGTCGTCCCATACCGGCATACCTGTCGGGGCATTGGACGACAGGGACAGGATCCTCGGGTACGTCGACAGCCACAGTATCAAGGTCGACAGAAAAAACGGCAGCATCGCGGACATGCAGACAGAGATCTTCGACAGGGTCGTCGAGGAATCCATCGTACAGCCGACCTTCATAACCGGCTTCCCGGTCGATGTCTCTCCCCTTGCGCGCAGGAGCGATGCACAGCCCGACAAGGTCGACCGTTTCGAGCTCTATATCGCGGGCATGGAAATCGCGAATGCCTTCTCGGAGCTGAACGACCCGATAGACCAGGAAGAGAGGTTCAAAAGACAGATCCAGACTGCCGAGGAAGGTCTAAAAGAAATGGATGAGGATTACATAAGTGCACTCGAGACAGGCCTGCCCCCAACGGCCGGGGAGGGCATCGGGATAGACAGGCTTGTCATGCTCCTGACGGGCTCTGCATCGATAAGGGACGTCATCCTGTTCCCGCTCCTGAAAAGACAGGGTTAAGCATGGGCTATGAGCTTGGCGTAAGCCTCAGATACATAAAGTCGAAGAAAAAGCAGAGGTTTGTCTCGATCATAACCCTCCTCTCCATCATAGGCATAATGGTAGGGGTAATGGCGCTCATCATCGTCCTGTCCGTCATGACCGGCTTCGAGGACGACCTGAGAGGAAAGATACTCGGGACGAACGCACACATAGTCGTACTGAAGTTCTCTGGCGGTATGGACAAGTACAGCAGCGTAAGCTCCTTTTTGAAGTACACGATGAAAAAGGACATAAACAGGCAGTACCGTGTGCAGCATCATGGAGGTGCCAATAATATCCTGCACACGTTCACGGAAGACGTCCTGCACGATGAAAAGCTTGGACTTGCGGACCAGATAGAGGGTGTTACGCCGTTCATCTACAGCCAGGCCATGCTTTCGTCCCACGGCAATGTCACGGGCGTCGTCCTGAGGGGGATCGACCCGACGACGGCCACACAGGTGACCGATCTGTCGAAGAAGCTCATCAGGGGCAGCATCTCCCAGCTCGCCGCGACATTCAAGGACCCGGAGAGCAATGCGAGGATCGGCGGCATCATAATAGGCAAAGAGCTCGCCCGCAGCCTGGGTGTCGACGACGGAGATACCGTAAACATCATATCGCCGCTCGGGATAATGACCCCGCTCGGGATGATCCCGAGAATGAAGAAGTTCCGGGTCGTGGGCATATTTTCGACAGGCATGTACGAGTACGATTCCGGGCTCGCGTACCTCTCCCTCAAAAACGCCCAGCAGTTCCTGAATATGGGGGACAACGTCACGGGGCTCGAGATAAAGATAAAGGACATATTCAAGGCACGACAGGTCGCGAGGCTCATCCAGGACGAGCTCGGGTTCCCCTATTACGCACGGAGCTGGGAAGATACGAACAGGAACCTGTTCACGGCGCTCAAGCTCGAGAAGACCGTCATGTTCATCATCCTGATCCTGATCATAATGGTCGGGGCACTGGGCATCGTGAGCAGCCTCGTCATGGTCGTCGTGGAAAAGACAAGGGACATCGCCATACTGAAGGCACTCGGCGCTACCGATAAAAGCATCATGAAGATATTCGTCTATCAGGGGCTGTTCATCGGCTTTATCGGCACCGGCCTGGGACTGTTTTTCGGCTACATCCTGTGCGTGCTGCTCAAGCACTACCACTTCGTAAGCCTGCCCAAGGACGTGTACTACATAGACACGCTCCCGGTCACAATGAGGCCCGAAATATTCGTGATGGTCGCCGTGTCCGCGATCGTCATCAGCTTCTTCGCCACCATATACCCGTCCTACAAGGCGTCGAAGCTCCCGCCCGCCGAGACACTGAGGTACGAGTAACCCCTCCTGGGTATACTCATTTCTATTGATTATTCATGAAATCGGACTATCCTGACCATCGTCCTTGCCGGAGGGATGGCCGAGTGGTTTAAGGCGACGGTCTTGAAAACCGGCATTCCCAATTCTTACCGTATCCCGACACCTGCTGCCTGACCTGCCGTAAAACATGCTCCGGGTAATTCCACCTCTACAATTCACGCCTTTCCGCAAAGCTTGTGTACTTCTCGTGTCCCACGATAATGTGGTCCACCAGATTTATCCCCACCAATTCACATGCCTGTTTGAGGCCTTTCATGAGTGCCCTGTCCTGCTCGGACGGGTCAGATTCTCCAGACGGATGATTGTGGGCTACGATGATGCCTACGGCATTGGCAAGCAGAGCGCCGCTGTGGGTGTCGTTGATAACGGCATTGACAGCGTAGCGGGTGAATTCGCAGGAGAAGTGAGCGGGTCCGGCGAAGCGGGTGCTGCGCTCTATGACGTCGGGGCGGGCATCGTCGATTTGAGCGACGCCGCTACGGACGTGGTCGCAGCCTTATGAGCGGAGTTGCCGCCGGGTTTACATCGGTTGTCTTGCTCGTGACCAATGTTGTCCCTATACCGTGGTCATACACCATCCTGCCGCCGTAACTTGCTCCGAACCCGATTATACCCGCTGCAAGGACAAACAGGACCAATCGTACAATCCGATACCTGTTTTTCATGACCAACGTCCACAGTGCTGCTGCAATGGCAAGAGAACCACCCGTTCCCTCCAGATCACCGTGAATATCGATTAGACGGTTGACCGTTGCAGGGTGCGGGACACTGTCTCCTGCCAGCGAGCCTGTTATCATTGCTGCTATAGCTGCCACAGCGGCAATAACGATAAGGTTGGTGGAAGTTTTATCAAATGCGTCCCTCTTGAACAGCCAGTAGAGTACTTCGAACAGCAGTGCGCTCAATGTCAAAGCTATTGGAAAGTGAACAAACAAAGGATGTATATTTTGCATAGTGCCCTCCTTTATCAGGCTTCATAACACATTTATACGTTTATTCAAAGATAGAAAGTGACGAATAGCGCCCTATGCCCCTTGAACGAATGAGCAAACTTCCCTATTGCATTTTTCCGGGTTGACGGAGATCGAGACAGACGATTGCCTCTTTCGCGGCGATAGCGCAGCTCGACAGGCTCGAGGGCAGGGCGTCGTATTGAGGCGCACGTCATCTGTACACATCGTCGATGCTTACCCTGCATTCGTCCAGGTCGAGCATCGCATTGATGAGGTGAACCACCTTGAAGAGCCTCAGGTCCCTTGGTCCGATCTCCTCCTGAAGGACGATGCCTTCCGATACCAGCATATCGCGCTTTGTCCCTTTCAGCAGGGGCGCCTCCGGGGTCAGCAGCTTCTCCCCGTCGTCGAATACGAGATTGCAGAAAGAAGAGTCGGTTATCCTGTTCCCCTTTACGATGATGATGTCGTCACACCCGTCCCTTCGTGCCAGCAGCCTGTCTATCCCGGAGCGGTCGCAGTACTTGTGGGCATAGTCGATCCCATCGCAGGTGATCGTTCTCAGGGTGCGTATGCTCCTTTTATGGTACCGTGCGAACTCTATCCCCTCCACGTCCGTAGAATAGACGACTTTGCACCTGACGATCCCATGCAGGTAGTCCCGGGGTATCCTGATAAAGCTCTGCAGCGCCCTGCGATCGGAACAGCCGAACAGCATGGCCCGCGAACGGTTGAACCTCTTGTTATGGAACTCGATGCTCTGTACCGTCCCGTTCAGGACCTTGATTGTCTCAAATAACCGGCACATAGATCTTATCGATGAGTTCTCTGTACTCTTTCCGGGGATCGCTGTATACCGTTATGCCGCCCCCGCTTTTGAACGTGTATTCGCCGCCGTCGTCCTCGATGAACCTTATCATCACGGCGCTGTCAAGGTCGTGGCCGTCGAACCATCCGAAGACGCCGGTGTAGTATCCCCTGCTGGAACGCTCGATACCCTTTATGAGCTCCACCGTCTTCTTCTTCGGCGCACCGGTAACGGAGCCTGCCGGCAGCATCGCGAACAGTATGTCCCCGAGTATTTCGTTGTAGTGTGCATCGAGTTCTCCGGTGATCTCGGAGCTGACCTGCAAGAGGTCTTTCTGGTTGGTCCTGATTCTCTCCACGTACCTGAACCTCCTGACGGTCACGTCCTTAGCGACCATACTCAGGTCGTTGCGGATCAGATCGACGATCGTCACATGCTCTGCATGCTCTTTATCGTCCTTCAGTATTCGCTCTTCTGCATTTTCTACCGAGGCGTCAATGGTGCCCTTCATCGGAAACGATGAGATGGTGCGGCCGTTGACCTTTATGAATGTTTCGGGCGAGAAGACCACGAATGCGTCCCTGAGCCATAGCTTGTACCTGGCGTTGCTGAGGAAGAACAGGTCCCTCAGCGGGACGCTCGTTTCGACCCTTGTCGGGAACGTGAGGTTGAGAAGGTACGTGTTCCCTTTGCCGAGCTCTTCCATCACCCTGTCGAATGCCTTCAGGTATTCCTCATAAGGGACGGGGTGCTTCACGATTGTAACGTTCGTGCAGAGGCCGCAGGCGGGGGCGTTGGTAAGGCCGTTTATGAAGTACAGGATCGTGTCGCTCCTGACTTCTCCCAGCGGTATGCAGTGGAGGTGCTTGAGCTCGAAATCGACGAAGAACAGGAACGGCGTACGCCGTCTGCCGTGGAGGTTCAGCTCTTCGATCATACCCGTTATGTCAGAAGCATTGTCCATAGGATAGGCCCGCGAATACAACTCCCTATACCACAGAACGCACCGTGTTTCATCTTGGGATACGTCTTCAGCATAGATTGTTGTTGAAAAAATTTTTCCTTTGTATAAGTATCATCCGTATGACCAACTTTTTTGCAGGCATTGAAATCTCAAAAAACCACGTAGACTTCTGTATAGCGGACAGCGCCTACGAGATCAAGAGCAGCCTCAGTATACCCATACCAGCGCAGATGCCGCATTCGAAGTTCATCGAGAATCTCGAGAGCGGGTTCTACGCGATCGTGGGGAAGTCGACCGTACCCGCCGGGCGCATTGCCTCGGTGGCGATCAGCGTGCCCGGCATACTGAACTATAAGAGCGGGAGCGTCGTCTGCTCGTCCACCATTCCATGGATGAGGGGCGTAAACATCAAAGAAGAGCTTTCGACGAAGCTGAAGAAGTTCATAGTCATGGACACCGAGGCGAACGTCAGGGCATTCATAGAGCACAAGCTCGGCGGAGCAGAGCGATATAATAATTTTATCCTCGTCCTGTTGGATCCGGGGATAAGCGCGGGCATCTATATCAACAACAGGCTGTTGAGGAGCAAGGACAGCTCGACCTATACCCTGGGACATGTTGTCGTGGAGCCACACGGCAGGAAGTGCGTGTGTGCCAGGAGGGGCTGTCTCGTGGCGTACGTGTCGCCCGATGCGGTAGTGAGGTACTATCTCAAATACAAAAGGCTTACATCGGAGGACAGCCTCACGATAAACGATCTGCTCAAGCGTGCAAAATCGTCCGACCGGGCCGCACTCAACGCTTTCTACAAAATGGGCAGTTATCTCGGCACGGCCATGATCGATATCGTGAATATCGTGAGGCCGGAGGCCATCATATTCACCGGCAGGCTGAGCAAAGGGATGGGCTTCTTCCTGCCGGCCGTAGAGTCCACGCTGGACGCACGCATCGGCTACGGCGCGTTGCATGGAATAGAATACAGGAGAAGTACGATGGAGAGCGACGCGGTGAAGCTCGGCCTGGTCCATCTCGCAAAGGACAGCTATACGGACGCATACGACCTCAAGGTGTGCGACGATATATTCGTTATCTGATGCCGCGTCCGGCCGCCGGGGCCACCTCGTGAGTCGGCGTTCAGGCTAAGCCCTCAGCAGGACCATGCTCAGCAGTATGAGCACACACAGACATGCCGCTACAGCGGCCCACCTCCACTCTCTCCTGTACGAGAAGTATACAGCGGACAGGAGCATGGCAGCGACGGGCGTGAATACCAGTATGACGATGGACAGGTATGCCAGGGTATCAAAGACCGCACCGGCACGCCCTCCGGGGCCGGCGCCCGTCAGCTTCAGCAGGGCCGCTGCGACGACGACCGCTATGCCCGTATACGAGCCGATCTTTATGACCGTACTGATCAGCTTCCTCTCGTTCACAGGTAGACCTTCATCGCCTGATAGAGCATCTCCGCGGCTATGACGAGGAGCACCGCCGCAAACAAGCGCTTGAGGAGAGCGGGGTCGATCCGTTTGAGCTGCGACGCGCCGAGTTTTGCGCCGATGAAGACGCCCAGCCCTACGGGCACCGCTATTGAAAAGTTTATCGAGCCCCTGAGGAGGTAGACCAGGACCGCGGCGGATGCAGTGGCACCGATCATAAAGTTGCTCGTTGCTGCGGAAGAACAGG
>JAMCVD010000035.1 GCA_023381995.1 Deltaproteobacteria bacterium | reverse complement strand
CTTTCAAGGGTGTTCGTCATGCTCTCTTTTATGGCCGTACGGTACGGCTTTAAGCCTTATCTACAGCACAAATACCCCACTATCGTAAAAAGACAAAAATTTCTTTTTTTCGATGTCGGTAAGAAGGTGTACAGGGACAGGTGGCTCAGCGTATACAATAAATGGTCCCCGTACCTGTACTACGGTGCTGCCGCGGTCGCCTGCGTGTGGATGCTCGTTCTCCTCAAGTCGACAGTGGAAAAGGCGAACGACCTGTCCTTGTCTGCCCTGGAGCGGGCGGAAAAGGCGGAGGCCGCCAACGAGATGTCGCAGGCGGTTTATAATCTGAAGGTGGCGTCTTCTTTTACCACGGACGTAAGGCTGGTCGAGGATATACAGAAGAAAGTGGAAGAGATGAAGGCGTCCCTGACCTCTCAGTCGACCGGACTGGGGAAGGAGTCCACGGGCCGGAAACAGCGAGGGCCGGACAGGACAGCGGTAAAGCGGCCGGACGGCATGACGGAATATATAGCCGGGAGATACAAAAAGATACAGAAGCTCGGGCAGGGTGGGATGGGCGTTGTGTGGCTGGCCGAAGACAACACCCTTGAAAGGCGGATAGCGATAAAAGAGCTGCCCCTGCAGTTCGCCCACGACAGGGAGTTCAAGGAGAGGTTTTTCAAGAGAGCAAGGCTGCTTGCGAGGCTGACCCATCCGAACATCGTGCAGGTGTACGATATTATCGAAGACAGCGACGCCGTGTACTATACCATGGAGTTCGTCGACGGCGTGTCCCTCGACAAGACATCGAAGGTCCCGCGGCTTTCGATGAGTGCAATAATCGATTACGCCCTGCAGATACTCAAGGGCATCGAGTACGCACACAGCATGAAGATCATCCACAGGGACTTGAAGCCCATGAATATCATGGTGAGGAACGACGGCGTGATAAAGATCGCTGATTTCGGTCTTGCGAAGCTTATGGGCAGCTCCCCCCTTACGATGGCGGGTACCGTTATGGGGTCCCCGATGTATATGTCGCCGGAGCAGGCCCTCGGCGAGGACGTGGACGCGAGGAGCGATCTGTACTCTTTTTCCATGATCCTCTATGAGCTTGTCACCGGCTCTCCGGCGTTTAAGGGCAGCACGAAGGAGGTCATCGCCCAGCAGATTCGCGGTGTCCCTGCCCCGCCTTCGTCAATCATGGATATACCGCACTGGGTTGATGATCTGATAATGAAGGGCATCTCCAAGGACAGGTCGCAGCGGTACCAGGACGCATCGGAGATGATGGCGTACATAACACGACATGCGAGGGATATATGAAGTCGGGCGAGCTGTCGAAGAGGCTGCTGACGGCCCTTGTCGGCGTACCGATTATCGTGTTTGCCTTTATCAAGGGCGGCTATGTCCTGCTGGCCGTTGTGCTGTTCGTCGCACTCGTGGGCCTGTGGGAGTTCTTCAATATCATGGAGGCACGTGGGTACAGGCCGCTCAGGATAAGCGGGTATGTCTCCGGTATCCTGATCATATTGTCCGTCTATCTCCTCAATGGCAGCTATCTGCTTGTACTGTTCGGGACGGTCTTGTTCATACTGATCGCCGGGCTCTTTGAGGAGGACAACAGGACGGCCCTTTCGGGCACAGGGGGCACGGTCTTCGGCGTGATGTATATTGCGGGGCTTCTGGGCTTCGGCATCAAACTACGTGATCTCGGCACGGTACTGGAGCGGCACTATAAGCCCTTTGTGCCGCTTTTCAGCGCACACCATATCGACGATTATACCGGCGTGTACGCTATTTTCTTCGTGGTTGCCGTGATATTCCTCAACGACACGGGGGCATACTTCATCGGCAGGGCCTATGGGAGGAGGCGCGTCGCCCCGGCCATCAGTCCGAAGAAATCATGGGAAGGCGTCCTGGGTGGGGTCGCTGCAAGCGTTGCCACGGCATGTGTCATATGGAGGATCTCACCGGAGAGGTTCCCGCTTGCCCATGCAATCATCCTGTCAGTAATACTGAGCTTCTCGGGGCTTGCAGGCGATCTTGCAGAATCGAGGATGAAGAGGGACGCTGGGGTCAAGGATTCCGGGGCGATCTTTCCCGGACACGGAGGCATTATGGACAGGATAGACGCCCTGCTCTTCGGGCTCCCGGTTGCGTACGTGTATTTCTTGTTTTACTTCCGGTTCATATTTTCCAGGTGACCACCTGTACGGCGTCGTCGCGCTCATTGCATGCTATTTGACTTTAAACGAAATACATTTTAGCTTTATAACAACGAACAGCGAGGGTGGCGGAACTGGTAGACGCGCCAGACTTAGGATCTGGTGGGATAACCTTAGGGGTTCAACTCCCCTCCCTCGCAAATAAACAAAGAAAGGTGATAGATGAAAGTTCTCAATGTAGAAACACAGAGCAGTGTAAAGAGAAAGCTCTCCGTCCTGGTGTCGAAGGATGCCGTTGACGATGCCTTGAGGCATAAGGTCGAGGAGTTCCGGAAGGTAGCGAAAATACCGGGATTCAGAAAGGGCAGGGTCCCCGACTCCGTCATAAAGAACAGGTTCGAGAGGGACATAAAGCATGAGGCCGAGATCGAGCTGATAGATCATACCATCAACGATGCCATTGAGCAGGCGCACATAAAGGCCGTCGGTTCGCCGATCATAGAGAAAGTCGACTACAGCCCGGAAGGTGATTTTACGTACACGGTGCTTATCGAGAACATACCGGAGGTGGACCATATAGACTTTCGGGGCATAGAGATAAAGAGGCTACCGGTACCTCCTGTCACCGACGAGCAGATACATGAGGCGCTCGTAAAGATCCAAAGGCGGCTCGGCGTCCTGATGCCTCTCGAAGAGGCGAGGCCCCTGAGGGAGAACGACCTTGCTTCGATCAAGCTGATCGAGCTCGACAAGCACGGCAGCGTCGTAAAGGTGCACGACGATCTCTTGTGGGCGGTGGACGAGAAGCTCGGGAAGGACGTGTACGGTCAGATCGCGGGCATGCTGGTAGGCGAGAAGAGAAAGGTCACGGCAAACGAGGCGAAGGACGTGTCCTATAAAGTAGAGCTGAAGGCCATAAAGTATATAAAGTATCCGCCCATAGACGATGATCTTGCGAAAACAAGCGGTACATATAATTCCCTCGAAGAGTTGAAATCCGCCCTGAAAAAGGATATAGAGGAAGAGATAGGAAGGATCAACAGGCTGATGTACCAGGACATAATCATAGCGGCATTGTTGAAGAGATATCCGATAGATCTCCCCGTATCGCTCGTGAAGAATGAGCTGGAGCATATCGCGACCGAAGACGAGGAGCTCAAGAAGGCGTACGCGAGGAACGAGAAGAGTCTTGTGGAGAGCAGACTCAAGCAGCTCGAGACGTATGTACGTATAGGCCTCGTCACGAGGATATTCTTTGATGCCATAAGAACACAGGAGAATATCGCGGTGAGCGAGGAAGAATTGAAGTCCGCCGTCGAAGACATGGCGCGTCAGAACACCGATACTGCGGAGCACGTCATGGAAAAGCTGACCAAGAACAACGATGTCGATACGGTCAAGGGGCATCTTTTGAATGACAAGATTCTTGATTTAATCATTAAAAATGCTAAATTCATAGAGGAAAAAGGACAATAAGATGACACTTATACCTATCGTTGTGGAGCAGACATCGAGGGGGGAAAGGGCGTATGACATTTATTCGCGCCTGTTGAAGGAGCGGATCATATTCATCGGCTCTCCGATAGACGACGACCTCGCGAATATCGTCATCGCCCAGCTCCTGTTTCTGGAGTCGGAAGATCCGGAGAAGGACATATATGTTTATATAAACACGCCGGGCGGTATCGTCACCGCTGGCCTTGCCATATACGATACGATACAGTACATAAAGTCCAAGATCGTAACGATGTGCATAGGCCAGGCCGCAAGCATGGGTGCGGTGCTGCTTGCAGCCGGCGTCAAAGGCAAGAGGTTCGCCCTGCCGCACGCAAGGATCATGATCCATCAGCCTTCGGGCGGCCTGCAGGGCAAGGCGTCCGAGATCGATATACACGCAAAAGAGATCCTCAAGCTGAGGGGCGAGATCAACAATATACTGAGCAGACACACGGGACAGCCCCTGGAGAGGATAGAGGCGGACACGGAAAGGGACTTCTTTATGGGTGGCGAAGAGGCCATATCGTATGGTATAATAGACTCGGTGATTACAAAAAGGGAAGAGTTGATAGTAAGCGGAGGCAACGGTCTTGGTAATCAAAAAGGATGAGAGCCTGTTGAAATGCTCTTTCTGCGGGAAGTCGCAGAGGGACGTCAAAAAGCTCATAGCAGGGCCGAACGCTTTTATATGCGATGAGTGCGTCGAGCTCTGCAACGAGATCATAGCGGAGGACTATGAGACGCAGAAAGAGACGTTCGGCGTAAAGAAGACCGTCCCGAAGCCCGGCGATATAAAGGCGTTCCTGGACAAGTATGTCATAGGTCAGGAAAAGGCGAAAAAGATCATCTCCGTCGCTGTCCATAACCACTACAAGAGGTTAGAGTCCCATCAGAAAAACGACGATGTGGAGATACAGAAGAGCAACATCCTGCTCATGGGCCCGACGGGAACGGGCAAGACGCTGCTCGCACAGACACTTGCAAAATTCCTCGATGTCCCTTTCACCATAGCCGACGCAACGACCCTGACGGAAGCAGGCTATGTCGGGGAGGACGTCGAGAACATCATCCTCAACCTTATACAGAACGCGAACTACGATATTAACAGGGCCCAGCGGGGCATTGTCTATATAGACGAGATAGACAAGCTCTCGCGCAAGACGGACAGCCCCTCGATCACGCGGGACGTGTCCGGCGAAGGCGTTCAACAGGCGCTCTTGAAGATCATAGAGGGCACGGTGGCGAACGTTCCTCCCAAGGGGGGGAGAAAGCACCCGGAACAGGATTATTTCAGGGTCGATACGACCAATATCTTGTTCATATGCGGCGGTACATTCGATGGCATAGAGAAGATCATATCGAGACGCGTCGGCGTTAAATCGATGGGCTTCGGCGCAGACCTCAAAGGCGTCAGGGGGAGGAGTCTGACGGACATACTGTCCATGGTTGAGACAGAAGACCTTATAAAGTTCGGCATGATCCCAGAGTTCGTGGGCAGGGTGCCGATTCTTGCAACCATGGAAGAGCTCACGATGGGCGCCCTTGTCGAAATACTGTTGAAGCCAAAGAATGCGATAATCAAACAATATCAAAAGCTTTTCTCCATGGAAGGCGTCAAGCTTATGTTTACGCATGACGCCATAGAGTCTATCGCAAAGGAAACCATAAGCAGGAAGTCAGGCGCACGTGGACTCAGGGCCATCATGGAGAATGTCATGCTCGATGTCATGTACGAGATCCCGTCGAAGCCCGATGTCAAAGAGTGTGTCATAAACTCGGACGTCATATTCAATCATACGGAGCCGCTGTTGACGTACGAAAAGAAGGTCGAGGCCGGAGGGAGCAAGTAGGTATGAACGGCGATAAGGTGTACAAGGTCCCCTTGCTGCCGTTGAGGGACATCGTCATATTTCCCTATCAGACCACCCCGCTGATAGTGGGAAGGCAGAGGTCCGTAAACGCAGTCAAAGAGGCCATCAAGAGTAATCTCTATATATTCACGACCATACAGAGGGACCCGAAGATAGAGGACCCGAAAGAAAAGGACGTCAATGTCGTAGGCACCCTTTCATCCATCGAGCACCATATAGTGGAAAGCGACAACATAAAGCTGCTTGTCAAAGGCATAAAGAGGGGCAAAATTGTATCGTACGATGACAGGGATACCTATGTGGAAGTCGAGGTCAAGGCCGTCGAGAATGTAATGAAGGACACTCTGGGGATCGAAGCCATGAGGAGGCAACTGCTCTCTGCTTTCTCCGAGTATGCGAAGAATTCCAATCTGGTGGCGCCGGACATCGTGGCGTACGTATCGTCTATCGAGGACCCGGATGTCCTCGCCAATGCCATCGCGGGCAGCATCAAGATGAAGGTGGAGGAGAAGCAGGCGCTGCTGGAGATCCCGGAGTTTGACAGGTATATGAGCAAGCTCCTCGAGAAGCTGTTCGGGGAGATAGAAATAATCGATATCGAGAAGAAAATAAAGGCGCAGGTGAAGAAGCAGACGGAAAAGGCGCAGAAAGAGTACTATCTGAACGAGCAGATGAGGGCGATACAGAAGGAACTCGGCGAAAAGGACGAGTTCAAGACGGAGATCAGGGAGCTGGAAGAGCGTATCAAGAAGAAAAAAATGTCGGACGAGGCACAGAAGAGGTGCAAGAACGAGCTCAAGAAGCTGAAGATGATGTCTCCGATGAGTGCCGAGGCCGCTGTCGTGAGGAGCTATCTCGAATGGATACTCTGTTTGCCGTGGTACGAGTATACCGAGGAGAAGAAGGACATTCGCGAGGCCAAGACGATCCTCGACAGCGACCACTACGGCCTCGAGCAGGTAAAAGAGAGGATACTCGAGTTCCTTGCGGTGAAGGCGCTCAGCCCCGACGCAAAGGGCCCCATACTCTGTTTTGTCGGTCCGCCGGGCGTCGGTAAGACGTCGCTCGCCAGATCGATAGCGAAGGCGACGGGAAGGAACTTCGTACGGCAATCGCTCGGCGGCGTGAGGGACGAGGCCGAGATACGCGGACATAGAAGGACGTATGTCAGTGCGCTCCCGGGGAAAGTCATACAGTCGATGCGCAAGGCGGGCTCGGCCAACCCGGTGTTCCTCTTCGACGAGATCGACAAGATGAGCATGGACTTCAGAGGCGATCCCTCGGCCGCACTTCTGGAAGTGCTGGACCCGGAACAGAACCACGTGTTCAACGACCACTACCTCGATCTCGACTATGACCTCTCAAAGGTGATGTTCATCACTACTGCAAATACCGTTGCGGGCATACCCGCCGCTCTGCTCGACCGTCTCGAGATAATAAGACTGCCGGGGTACCTGGAGATCGAGAAGCTCGATATCGCCAGGCATTTCCTGATCGATAAGCAGCTCAAGGCCAACGGACTGAGGCCCCAGCACGTCGTGTTTACGGACAACTCCATAATGAACCTGATACGGGACTACACGAGGGAGGCAGGCGTGCGTAACCTGGAAAGAGAGCTTTCCACCATTACCAGGAAGATCGCGAAGCATATACTCGAAACGGGCAATTCTACCAGAAAGAACATAATAAGAGGCTCGAACCTCGAGAAGTACCTCGGTGTACCGAGGTACAAGCGGAGCGAGCTCGAAGAAAGGGACCTCGTGGGCGTTGCCACCGGGCTTGCATGGACAGAGGCGGGCGGCGACATACTTGCGATAGAGTCGGTCATCCTGAACGGTAAGGGCAAGCTGACGGTCACGGGCAATCTCGGAGAGTCGATGAAGGAGTCCGCGAGTGCCGCACTGAGCTACGTGAGGACGATATCGTCGGAGATCGGCATGGAAAAAGATTTCTACAAGAACATAGATATCCACATTCACGTCCCGGAGGGCGCGATACCGAAGGATGGCCCGTCCGCCGGGATTACAATGGCAACCTCGCTTGTATCGGCATTGACGAAGATCCCCGTGAAAAGGGACCTTGCAATGACCGGGGAGATTACCTTGAGGGGCCGGGTCCTTCCCATTGGGGGATTGAAGGAAAAGCTCATGGCTGCCATGCGGGCCCAGATAAAAGAGGTCTTGATACCGAAGGACAACAGCAGGGACGTGTCTGAAATACCGGAGACAATAAAGAAGTCGCTCTCTATCGTTCTTGTCGAACATATGAACGAAGTTATAGAAAGGGCGCTGCGCGTGGAGTCATCGGCCCTCATATGGAAAGGCAGGGGGAATCAGGGGCTCGTCGAGCCGCACATGGACGTGGCCGGTAGCCTCCCGCTGCCCACGGAACAGCACCACCCGACAAATTGACGCTACTCCTCCTCCCCCGTAGAAGTAAGTGATTGTGTCCCCTGTAGCCTCAGTGAGGTTGAAACACCTAATTTCTCAGATTTCATCCCAAATCGCCTGCTCGCTTGTGTTAGCCAGACTCACCTATACCAAAATATCCACCTATCTCTCTGGGCCGTAGCCCGTTGTACCGTAGTTTCTCGTTGTCGTGTGCTGTCACAAACGGGAATTTTCTCATTTTGGAAACGAAAGGGCTGGAAACTCAACAAGATAAAACAAAATGGAAGTTTTTGGATGAGTGGATCAATGCGGTAAATCAACATGGTGGCTTTGGTAAATGGCAATGGGCTGTATCAAGAAATCCAGTCGATGTAGTGGGGAAGATTGAAAAGGCAGCAATTCATAGGATATAATTTATAAAAAATAACAATAATTCTTGCTTTGGGCTTACCAAATATTCCCCTCATAGTTGCTTTTGGATAAAATCCGGGGAACCGATATTCATCCAGTAACCGTTTGTTTTTTCGCATCCACTTATTATGACAGTTTTTTTAGCCATCTTCAAGCTTGTTTCTTCCTTATTTGACGCCATGTTACACGCATTAATCCTGAGATTTTACCCACTCATTCCCGCGAAGAGCCTTTAAACCAATCTACTGTAAAAATGTCCCATAGTGTATATCGTTTGCTCTGCTTATCAACAATAAAATTTTCATCATTGATAAAAGCTTTATAAAGGAAATACGCAAAAGCAATAACACTAATCAATTCTACATTCTTTATAATCAATATGCAGATAAAACCAAATTTATGATAAATACTTGGTTCCACAAAATACCACGGGAATATAGTGATAGCAAGAAATAATAAAAACAATGGGATAAATTTCCCCTTAACTCGTATCTTTTGTATTATCGATGCTACAACTAATCCGATTGATAAAATTAAGTTTATATAAAAGGGCATAACGTCACGTGTATCAAAACCAGCAGAATTAGTAACCGTAAGAGATTTATTGAAGTCCTGTAAAGCTCCACCAATTCCTATACCCAAAAAAACATAAATTATAACAATAATCTTGATTTTTCTTTTTAACTCCTCATTCATGGTATTAACCTTTCATTATTTTGACTTATTTTTTATCACAGTAGGTCGCTTCTTTATAACACATATAAGTAAATCCTCCTGCAAATCCTGCTCCTCCAATAGCTGCTCCAATCCCAGCCCCAGGGGCACCTCCGATTGCTCCGCCAACTACTACTCCAAGAGCGGTTGATCCCCATGTACCGTAAATAAGTGGCTTATAATAGTTTTGGTATATACACATAGAAAATATATTTCCATGAAAGGTTGGTGTACATGGGCATGACACCTTGGGGCCCTGTGTTGGTAGAGTCTGAGAAGGAGACGGATTCGGTGGGGGCATGTATGTCGTTGTATTCTGCCTTCCAAAAGGATCAATCTGATTCACTGGATTATTCATTGTATATAGATATTCATTCAATTGCTGGGGATTCGCAGCAAAAAACACCAAAAGCTCGTTAAATATTGAACCCGTGTTTAATTTCGCAAACACCATCGGCTGCAGTATCGGATCCGGCTCTATGTACCTCCCTATTGAGGGATAGTAGTACCTGTTTATGTTGTAGTAGAGTCCAGTTTCGGAGTCAGAATACATACCGGGGAAACGGATGTTGTTTGTTATGGTGGCTGTGGAGATGGTTGCCTGACCGAAGGGATCGTAGCTCGCCTGCCAGACTACATTCTGGCTCTGGTCGGTCATCTCTATCGGAGTTCCGAGATGGTCGAGGTGGTAGTAATACACCTGCTCCCCGGTTGCCTGTGCATGGGTCTGTCTGCTTATCATGACTATAAGTATTACCATACCGGAGATTACCAGTAAACCGATTATATCGAGCTTGCGCTTCTTGGCACTTCTGTTGAGACGGATTATCGCAATCCCTATCAGTGGGAACAGGTAAATGAACCCGTCAATGGCTCCCATGCCTATGTTGCCTCTGTTACTCATCGACACGCTGACCGTGCTGCATCCTGAGCCTACATTGATACTCCCGCATCCACTGGATGACGAGGTTGTTGGCTCTGTAATCATGGCAAGTGCCTTGCTCCCGAGATACACGTATTCCTTTGTGGTATTGCCGGTCGAAGCGTCATACTCACCAATGAGGTTGTTGTAGATGTCGTAGATGAATATTGTCGTAGTTCCACCGGTGGTCTTGGTTATTCTGCGATTCATACCATCATAGGTGTACTGCCCTATGACTGCCCCGCTGGTGTTTGATACCTGTGTCAGCCTGCCAAGAGTATCATATGTAAGCAGCGTACCGGATACGGTCTCTTCTGTGATATACCCTGCGGCGTCATAGGCGAAGGCAGGGTCAGCCGGATTCAGGCCTTTCATGTGGTCAAAGACCTCTTCCATATCCTCGAACAATCTTTTGAACAGCTTTATGTCTTTCTTCTCAAGAGTTGCATTCACGCCCCTTTGGTTGACTCTATTTACTATATTGCTGACATCTGCCTTTATCTCATCGGATGGGATAAGCAGCCCTATAAAGGTTTGCAAGTCTATATTTTTTTCGCTCGCGATGCTGAGCATGGCGTTTACAAGTGTTGCGTAGGTGTAGCAGGCCTTTTTCACAGAGTAAAACATTTAGGGGCTCGCCACAATTCATAAACATAAAACGGAGCATGTTCCGGCACTCTTTTATCAGTTATTTCTTTAAACTCTCTTGCTTCCCTTACATCTTGTATTAATCCATATTCATTGAGACGGGAAGACCATGTCTTCTGTAATAGTTCCTTTTCATCACGATCGTAACCACAGTTTGACAAACCAGTAATAAAACCATTATCAGCGATATCGTATCCTAAAGATACCCAATCAGCAGGAATTTTCATATTTATTCCCGGGAATAGTCCGGTAGACCAATATTTATAATAATTTGTATTTGATCCATCTATGAATGGTCCTACATCGGTAAGCAATGATATTATGATTGGAATTGTCTTTTGCGGTAACTTATTTATTTTCTTTACGCTTTCAAAATAACAAGTTTTCATGTCTTCAAAGTCAGTCCATAATGACAGAACCTGATGATAGAAGTTGACCGGTTTTACTTTAATCACACCTTCAAATGGCAAATATTCTGGAGGATATCCTAATTTCTTGAGTTCAAGTTCCTTGTCAGATAAGGCGAAAACAGACGGCCAAACCCATTCGTCTACAGAAAGGGGCCATTTTATTTCTGGTTTCAATAAATAGAGTTCCCTGTTTTTTGTATCCCAGCGTTTATCAACATAATCTTCGGCAAATAATCGAACGTCAAAACCTAAAATTTCATGATTTTTATGGTTCATAAGTTTACTCCGTAGTTCTTTCATGGCATTGGTATTGCACCAGGTGGCGGGGGTGGTGGGATTACACCGGCCTTGTTCCAATGGCAACTATAATCATTAGGATTTTGGTTCATTTTGTATAAATGTACATGTGAACCATATCCTATTATACCATGTGCGACACCCGGGTCTTGTCTATAAGCAATTGTGCCAACTGGCGGGTCACAAGGTGGACAGTTATTACATTTGTCCCGTGGTTTTGCTGGAACAATTGGTATTGGTGGAACAATTGGTATAGAACCTCCACCCGGAGGTGCAGCTATACCCTCACCTTCTCCACCGCCCACTATACCCCCACCTCCATTTAGTCCCGGAGGTGGGCCACCTTCTTCGGATATCACATCTAACCCATCCATATCAAAAAAATTCACTGAATTGTTTATTGCATATACATACCCATGCAATAATTGTGGAGCAAAAATAAAGACTGGTAAAAGTTTACGAAGCGTTGTGCCGATACTCAATTGTACATCAATTATCGGCTGGAGTATCGGGTCCGGCTCTATGTATCTCCCTATTGAGGGATAGTAGTACCTGTTTATGTTGTAGTAGAGACCTGTCTCGGTATCAGAATACATACCGGGGAATCTTAAATTATTGGAGATTGTGGCTGTGTTTATCGTAGCTGCTCCGAATGGATCGTAGCTTGCCTGCCAGACTACATTTTGGCTTGCATCGGTCATCATGATCGGTGTGCCGAGATGGTCGAGGTGGTAGTAATACACCTGCTCCCCGGTTGCCTGTGCATGGGTCTGTCTGGTCTCCATAAGTATGGATGCTATCACTGCACCGGAGATAAGTACAGTGATGATGACGAGTCTGGGTATCCCTCTCCCGCGCTGGGGAGAGGGATCAGGATGCCTGAGTACGATTATCGCAAGGAATGGCAGGATGTAGACAATCACATCGAAAGGACTGGTGCCAGTGGAAGCACAGTCGTGACCGCCTCTCATCATGGACATGGAGCAGCTAAACCACGGGGGCAGGAATGAATAGCCCGAAGACACCGGCGTTATCATCGCAAGGGGCTTTTGCCCGAGGT
>JAMCVD010000075.1 GCA_023381995.1 Deltaproteobacteria bacterium | reverse complement strand
ACTGAGCAGGATACGGGAGTTTTCCGCAACCATAGCGTCGAAGCTATTTATCAAAAAAGGAGATTACGATGTTTGAGTTGAGTAACGAATATCATCATTCGGCAAGGATCAAGGTCGTGGGTATCGGGGGCGGCGGGGGCAATGCGGTCAATACGATGATAAGGAGCGGCATGAAGGGAGCGGACTTTATAGCGGCGAACACGGACATGCAGGTGCTTACCAGGAGCAAGGCGGCGTGCAAGATACAGCTCGGGGCCAAGCTGACGAAGGGGCTCGGAGCCGGGGCAAACCCGGAGGTCGGCAAAGAGGCAGCCATAGAGGACGAGGCGAAGATAAAAGACGCCCTCGGAGGGGCGGATATGATCTTCGTGACTGCGGGCATGGGCGGAGGCACGGGCACGGGTGCAGGCCCGGTCATAGCGGAGATAGCGAAGTCGCTCGGCGCACTCGTCGTAGCGGTCGTGACGAAGCCGTTCGAGTTCGAGGGCAAGAAGAGGCATACACAGGCCGAGAGGGGGATTGACGAGCTCAGCCAGTATGTCGATACCCTGATCGTGATACCGAACGACAGGCTGTTCAACATAGCCGACAATAAGACCACGGTACTCGAGGCCTATGCCAGGGTGGACGAGGTGCTCCTGCACGCGGTGAGGGGCATATCCGACATCATAACGATCCCGGGGTATGTGAACGTCGATTTTGCCGACGTGAGGACGGTCATGGGCGAGATGGGCATGGCCATGATGGGTACGGGCAAGAGCGAGGGTGAGAAGAGGGCAAAGGAGGCAGCGCATAAGGCGATATCGAACCCTCTGCTCGAAGACATATCCATAAGCGGCGCAAAGGGCATACTGATCAATATTACCGGAGACGCTTCCCTCACGCTCAACGAGGTCAAGGACGCGTGCGAGCTTGTCAAAGAGCAGGTGGACGACAATGCGAATGTGATATACGGGACGGTGATAGACGAGAATATAGGCGAGAGCCTCAATGTTACCGTCATCGCAACCGGCTTCGGGGAGAGAAGGGTCAGCGAAAAGTACCCTGCCGCAGGAAAGCTGTCCGTCGTCCACAGCGACTCGAACATGGACATACCCGCCTTCAAGCGCGCCGACAGGAAGATCGACGAGATCGATTCGGTGAAGTCCGTGAAGCGGGTCATGCTGACAAGCTATGACGAGGACGAGCTCGACATACCGACGTTCTTGAGAAAAAAAGCAGACTGATATGAAGTACAGCGATGCCGGCGTTAGCATCGACGCGGGCAATGCCTTTGTCGAGATGATAAAGCCTGCCGCACGGTCCACCATGAGGAAGGGTGTCCTGGCGGGCATCGGCGGGTTTGCTGGACTGTTCGAGATCGACAGGAAGAGGCACAGGAGGCCAGTTGTCGTCGTGTCTACGGACGGCGTGGGCACAAAGCTCAGGATAGCCTTCATGATGGACGTCCACGATACCGTGGGTATCGACCTCGTTGCGATGAATGTAAACGACGTCGTCGTCACCGGGGCTGAGCCGGTCGCATTCCTCGACTACATAGCGACGTCGAAGCTCAGGCTGGACACCGCGCGGGACATAATAAAAGGCATTGTCAGTGGCTGCAGACAGGCGGGCTGTGCGCTGTTGGGAGGAGAGACCGCGGAGATGCCCGGCTTTTACAGGGCCGATGAGTACGATCTCGCCGGGTTCGTGGTGGGGGTCGTCGATAAGCAGAAGCGCCTGACCGGCAAGGACGTCCAGCAGGGCGACGTTCTGATCGGGGTAGGCTCGAGCGGTCTGCACAGCAACGGCTACTCTCTTGCGAGGCACGTGCTGCTTGAGAAAAAAAGGATGCGGCTGAGCGCCTATATAGACGAGTTCAAATGCACACTGGGGGAGGAGCTGCTGAAGCCCACCATCATATATGTAAACACGGCCCTCGCGCTTATCGGACAGGGCATGGTAAAGGCAGCGGCGCATATTACCGGAGGCGGCATTACGGAGAACCTCCCGAGGGTGTTCCCCGACAGGTATACCGCTGTCATCGAAACGGGATCGTGGAACATACCGCCCGTCTTCGAGATGATCAGGGGACTCGGCGGTATCGATCAGACCGAGATGCTCAGGACCTTCAACAACGGTATCGGCATGATAGTGGTTGCCGGCAAGGACAGAGTGGGCCGGGTAATGGACGCCATAAGGGCACAGCGCAAGAAGGCCTACGTTATTGGGGAGATACGGCTCCGCGGTGCACGGGGACGCAGCGTGGAGTTCGTATAGTCCGGAGGGCGGTTTTGATAATTTCCGGCCGTGAGTATGCATTTTCTCGATGGGCCCGTGGATTATTTTTGAGAGATATATCTCTTTAGTGGGGGAAAGGACGTTTCATTATGGATGGAAAACGGGTAGGCGATTCGGAGATTGTACTGAGCCAGCTCATGCAGCCCGAGAATGCGAATAACCTCGGCAATATACACGGCGGGGTGCTGATGAAGCTGATAGACGAGGCGGGGGCAATGTGCGCCACGAGGCATGCACGGGCACCCGCCGTTACGGTCGCAGTGGATTCGCTGACCTTCCTCGAGCCCGTCCATATAGGCGACCTCGTGACCTTCAGTGCACGGCTGACCTATGTGGGACACACATCCATGGAGACAGAGGTCGTCGTCGAGGCAGAGGAGATCCTCACCGGCAGGCGCAGGATAACGAACAGGGCCTACGTCGTCTATGTGGCGCTCAGCGGGGAGGGGCGCCCCCTTGAAGTCCCCCCTCTGGTTCCCGGCACGGACGAAGAGCGTGCACGCTGGGAGAGCGGGAAGAAACGACAGCAGGCACGTCTCGCACGCAGATAGAGGCAAACGAACGGGGGGCGACCAGCTTTCACCCGACCGCACATTGAGAGCGCGGCAGCCATCCCGTGCAGATCCTTTCGCCCGAAGAATGCAAGTGGTTACGGCTTTTTCGCCATGACCTCAAGGAGCATGCCCGTGTTGAATCCCAGATTCAACCCATGGGTCTCCATGACTACCGGTGCAAGCCCGGCTTGCGAGAGGATCGTTCTGATTTCCCGTATGCTTCTCGCATGGAGCCACATTCCCTGGCGCATGGCATTGCCGATCTGCGTCCAGAAGCGGAAGAACGTCCGGTGAGCCGTCGTGAAATAAAAGGTACCGCCGGGCTCAAGATGCCTTGCCAGCGTTACAACCGTGTCCGCAAGGTCCGGAACGTATTCCAAAGATGAAAACGCACAGATATGGTTGAATCTGCCGTCCATGGAGATTTCCCGGATGTCACCTCTTACATATTTTATATTAGCCAGATGTTCCTGCTCTGCCTTGTGCTCAAGGACCTTCAGCATGCTCCCGGACACGTCCACTGCCACAACGTCTTTTGCACGACGCGCAAGAGCCATGGTGTACATGCCGGTACCAGGACCGATCTCAAGCACCCTGTCCGTCGGTCGGATGAGGCCGTCGAGCTTATGCATGACAGAAGCATGCTCCGCCCTCCTGGAGACCGCTATCAACGGCATCTTCTGCTCATCATCATACGAGCTTGCAATACCGTCATAAAAGGCAGTGGCTGGATTGAGACCGTTGCCCTCATCGATAGAGACCATCACAGGCCTGTTGATCAATTCGGAGAGCGGGACGATCCCGAGACCTTTTTCGCGTACCCCGGTAATCACCCGTTCCACTTCCTTCAGCCAGAGATCGATCATGCCTTTGTTTTTTGGTGCGCAATCGTGCAGCACGATGATGTCCCCTGCTTTCACCTTTTTGAGGACGCGGGCGGCAATGCCCCGTATTCTCCGGTTCCCGAAGTCGCGTGCCCTGCGGCTGAAGACCATGCAGGACAATCCCCTGCCCAGGAGCTCACGCCAGAGCCCCGGATTGACGATACCGACCGGCGGCCTGAACATGAGCAGGCGGACACCGTACCTCGCAAGTACGCCCTGGCATTCGTCGATCTCCTGCCCGAGCGTCCCGGAGGACTTCAACATCAGAAAAACGTCGTGGCTCATGGTGTGGTTCCCCAGCTCGTGCCCGCGGGAAAGGATATCTTTGATCAGGTCCGGATACAGCGCGGCCTTTGCGCCGATTACGAAATGCGCCGCACGTACGCCGTGTTTTTCCAGCAGGCCCAGCAGGAGCGGCGTGGTCTCGGGCGACGGTCCGTCATCGAATGTCAGGGCCACGGCATGCTTTTGTTTGCTCCCGCGGGCAATCACGGGCATGAAGAGTCTCAGCCGCGGGAAAAACGGCGCGATCAGGCAAAGGACGATGAAGAGTGCCAGGGGGGCAGCGGCCAGGTACGGCGATACGAAAAACAGGACAGCAGCGAGCTGGAAAGCGCCGATGCCCGCAAGCACCGCTGGCGAGAGTGGGAAAAGGGTGGCTCTCGGGCGCGCTACCGGATCAGTTTTTCCCATAGCGGCCCGGTATAGCCCTTCCTGTACATACGGGAGACGACTTTCTCCATATTTTCCCCGCCGGAGCCCGTGACCCAGTTCGCCCGCCCGTGCGAGCGCTCCCGCACGGTCCGCACCAAGGCGTCGTTCCACAGGGGATCGGTCTGGTAGAATACCTGCCGCGAGAAGACGTCGTTGTATTCGGGGTTACCTTCGTTCAGGGCAATGGTATGCAGGAGTGTGCCCGGGTAGATCCTCATCCTGAAAAAAAAGAACAGTACTGTTTGTTTGAGTTTTTCGGCGTTATCCAGCGTTTCCCCAAGCGTCTGTTCGTTCTCCCCGGGGCCGCCCACGATAAGGTAGTGTGCAACAAACAAGCCGGCATCGCACGCCATACGATGGGACTCGAGCACCTGTTCAAGCCTGAACGGTTTATGATAAGAAGACAACGTTGCATCGCACAGGGAGTCCGTACCGAACTCGACATGGGTCAGGCCGCAGTCCGCCATCCTGCGAAAATAGTCCGCAGGCAGGTGTCTGGGCGTGAAAAATCCTCCCCAGGGAACACCGACCCCGTTTCTGGCAAATGCCTCGGCAACTGCAATGCTGTGATCGACATCCGCGTTGAAGGAAGAATCCGTAATGTAGATAAATTTTGCCCCTGCATCCTGAAGCTCCCGTGCCATACGCCCGACCGATTCAGGCTCAAAACACCGCATAACGCCGCCGTCTATGAGCGGATAGGTGCAGTAAATGCATTTGAACGGACACCCGCGCTTGGTCTGGATGTTGAGTATGGCCCCGTTTTTAAGGTAATACCCAAGGTAGGGGCGGTTTTTATCAAACGACCTTGTAACAGCACCTTCCCACAAAGAGCAATTCCCGTTCATCTTCGTACCTTGTACGATGACTCCGGGCAGTGAAGATACATCATCTCCCTGTTCCAGGGCAGCAAGGAGCTGCGCAAGACGTTCGCCGTCGCCGGCAATGCCGTATTCCGCACCTAAAGCCTGCATGAATTGTTCGGGAAATATACTGAAGGCGCTCCCGCCGAGAACGACCGGTGCATGCGTTACCCGCCGTACCATCGCCAGCACATCTTTATAGTAATCGATAAAATTCTGAGCATTGATTGAATCAGAGGTGTCCACGTTTCTCAGGGACAATCCCACGATGTCAGGTGCAAATTCCCTTATCCTGGCTTCGATCGTATCCGGGTCACTCCCGTCGCAACAGAGATCGATAATATCCGCTGTATGCAAAGGGGTAATTGCACCGGCGACATAGTCCAGCCCTATCGGATATACGGGATACGGGGCCGTGAGCCTATTCGTTGCCAGAAGTGATACCTTCATGTGCTCGCCTTCTTTTCATCTTTGTTCCCTCGCTGTTCGCCGTGCAGGTCCAATCGTCTCCGGGTGTGTCTTCGATGACGGTGCTGGGTATTGGTACCATCAATCCACATCGGTGTAAAGTGGTACCAATGTTCTGGGTATCGCCGTACGGTCTGTTCCAGCAATGACGCATACTGCTGTGCAGCACGACGTATGGCCGCTTCCCTCCGGTCCCTGGACCCGGCCTTTACGTACAGAGGCGGGTGGGCAACGATCCTGTACTGCGCCTTCCCGGTGCGGACGACAAAGAACACGAAGATGGGTACGCCCAGGACCATCGCAAAGACATACGGCGCCCGCGGCAGGAGGACGTCGTGACCAAGGAATTTCACCGTGATGGTCTTTTGACCTCTGCTCCACAGCAAATCTCCGGCGAGGGCCACGAACCCGCTGTTCCTCAGAAAACGAAGTCCCTCCAGCCCCTCGAATTGAGCGTCCGAGTCCTTCGCTACTGCTACGATGGAAATCCCGTGGTCCGCGAGGTCTTTCTTGATCTGCGCCTCGATCTGTTCGTACTGCCGCACCCCCATATAGAGGAGGATCTTGAAATTCAGCGTTTGGAGTCCGCGTGCCGCTGCCTCCCAGTTCCCGACATGCGAGGTGAGCAGTATCCCGTACTCGCCCTTCTGTGCTGCCTGGACGAGATACTCCAGCCCTTCCCCGACCCACGTTGGTCCGCCATGCTGCTCGAACCTCAGCCTGTCTATAAAAACGGTCGAGAAGTGGTGGTACTGCCTCCATGCACACCATACATGAAAAAAAATCTTTCTCCCCGGGTACAGCGCACGGTAGAATCTTACGCTGTTCGCCGTCCGTCCCGGCAGGCATACGAAGTATGCCGCCGCGATCACCCCCGCAGTCGCGGAGACGAGCCAGAGCCCGGTATAGCGAGAAACGAAGGAGATGAACCGGTAGAACAGACCTCTCATAGCGGCTTCAATCCCATGATTTGTTCTCCATCCCCCTCGTAGACTTCTGCGTTATCTCCCTTACATAAGGGATAAAGGGTGTTACTCTTTTCTTTTATTTCATACGATACGCCCTCAATGTTTTTCATAACATCATTGTTCTTTTACATGTTGAGTCATCCCGCATAAATCTCACAACGCCCCCTGTCCCTCTCTTATCGTAAGAGGGGGGATCTTTCAATCAGATGCATTTTTTACAAACGAACCAGATCTCTTCTCTCCCGGGTGCACACTCTCCCGTGTATGTCATTGTGAGGCCGGCCTTTGCGATAATCTCGTGGACGTGCTCAGCGTCCCTGAAATAATACTTCTGTCTCCTGAGTACGAGCCTTGCCTGCTCGAGCCAGCGTTCCCACGGCACGCGTTTCGACGAAGGGACCGTCGCCCTGATCACGATGGTCCCTCCGGACCTCAGGCATGAAGATACGGATGCAAGGGCCTGCACGAGCTCCTCGTCGGAAAGGTAATGTATGACGTCCAGCATGAGTACTGCATCGTAGTGTTCGACGGGTAAAGCAAAATCGGGCGCCTTCCCCTGTATCACGCTCCCCCGGCTTCCCCACGCCCTCCGGGCAACCCGTACGCGATCATAGTCCGGCTCCACCCCGAAGCATGACACGCCCGGGTAGCGGTGCATGAGCCATACGGCGGGAACGCCGTACCCGCACCCGACGTCCATGACCTTGTCCCGGGGCCCGATGAACTCCGCGAGCCTCGGGAACATCGGGTCGAGCAGGAGCTTGAACCTGACGAACATCCGCACATACGTCTCCATGTGCCTGTACGATGTCATTACCCCCGCTTCCCGCCGGGGGGGGCCGGCAGCGCCGCGAATCATGCCCTTGTATCCTGTCGGCGAGTACACGAGTCTCAGAAGTGGGGGCAGCAGCGTCACGGTCCCGAGGAGGGCATAGCTGAGCCCGAGTACCATACTAAAGCCGGCGCTCCTCAGCATGGCATGTCCCGAGAATGCAAGCACACCGAGGCCAGTTATGGTCGACCCTGCATTGAGGAACACGGCGGTACGTATGGGGCGCATGCCCGGATCGTGCTCGTCGAAATAGCGCTGGTATGCTCCGATGAAGTAGATGGAATAATCGCTTCCCATCCCGAACACGACGACGACCAGAAGCAGGCTTGGGATGTCCAGGGGACGGTGGAGCAGGTGATACGTCGCAAAGGTGCTCACCAGGGCAAAGGCGACCGGGAGCAGTGCCAGGACGACGAGGGTAGCATCCATAAAATAAAACAGCAGAACAACGACCAGGCCGGCCCCGCACAGCACGCCCATTTTGACGAACATGCTGAAAAGCAGGTTCGACAGCCTGTGGGTGAACCACCTTACATCGAGCATCCTCCCGATGCCTGCCGCGGAGAGCGCCTTGTAGAAAAGCCCTGGATCGTATGCGGGGCCCGGCCGCACCGGGCTCACCATCATCCATTCATTGCTGTTCCAGTTCCGCGATATGCCGAGCATCCCGTAGAGCTCGGGAGGGAGCGCTGTATTCGGCTGCCCCGGGGCCCCGAGGCTGGCGAAGAACGGCTCAAAGGCGTTCCGGGAAAATCCCATGCGTGCCGAGGCCCGGGAGATCGAATGCTGAAGGGACCGGGTCCTTGCCTGTGTCCAGAATGCTTTCCACGCGGATTCATTCTTCTGTGCCAGCGCCTCCCCCGGGAAAAGGGACGAGGGGGAAAAGCCCGTGCGTACGGTACCCGATGCCTCGCCCGACTCGAGAAAGGCCTCGAGACTATCTGCCCGGCTTTGCAGGGCCTCGACGGACCTCCCCTGAATCATGATGTACGTGGTGTCCGACAGGATGTCTCCCCATGTCCGTTTTATGGTGTCTTCCGCCCTGCGCGTAGAGGCACTCTCGGTATTCATGGCCTCCACGTCGGCTTTGACCGCGGGCCTTGCCAGGAAAGCCATCGCCAGCCCGAACGCACCTACGACAGCAAATGCTGTCCACCCGCTGGAAAGTGCCAATCGTGTGGTCATTCTTTCCATCGGCATGATGCTCTCCCTCCGGGCGGGAGATACCCTGCGAAAGACAAGGGGGAACACCGTGTGGACGAATGCAAACGAAAAGAGCGTGCCCATGGCGGTAAACTGCCCCACCTCCGCGAGGATTGGGAAACCGCTGAAGCTCAAGGCAAGAAACGAACCAATGGTGGTAAACGATGCCCCGAGTCCCACCCAGAACGATTGTCGGGACGCATAGGTCCCCGAGGTCGTCTGTACCTGATCGAGGAACAGGAGATATGCAATGCCGTAGTCCACATTGATGGAGACGATGGCCCCTCCGAAACCGATGGCAAGGATGGATATGTCCTGCCTGAGGAGCGACATGACGAACAATGCCAGCGCCGTTCCCGCGAGGGCAGGGACGAGGGCCATGATGCCGATATACCACCGTGGGAAGCTTATCAAGAGGAGCAATGCGATCCCCAGCGTGGAGAGCAGGAGCGCACGCATGGTATCTCTCCGTGCGATGGTCTCATTGTCGATGGCGGCACGGTAAGAGCCCATGGGCGTGATCGAGATCTCTCCCCGTGCCTTCCCCAGCCTCCGGTCCACTTCCGAAATGAGTCTGTTCATGAGGGCGTGTACCTTGAAGGCAAAGGCGCTGTCGGTCGTGGACTGCCTGGGCTCGGCAACGATAAGGATGTGCTTCCGGTCCCGGCTCATAATAAAGCCATCACGGATACGGACATCGTGCACCGGCAGGAGCGACGCCATACGCGCCAGCACGAGATTGCGCAGTTCGAGAGGATCGCGGGCGATCAGGCCTGTCTGGCCGACCCCCCCGAGCCCTTGCAGCGCATCCATGTTGTGCTCCATGATCGAGCGGACCGAGGCATTCCCCAACAGCGGCAGGACGTAGGTCCGCAGCTCCTTCCCGGAAAACAGCCATGGAAGGCTGGACGCGACCCTCGATACGAGAAGCGGCATGGCGTCTTCCGAGCTTTCCAACCCGACTTCCTTGAATATGCCGCTCGCATTCAGCCCTCGTTCCATAGAGGTCGCCGCACTCACAAGAAGTCCGTCATCCGGGTATCCTGCCGTCAGCCCGACGTCGATGACGACCCGGTCGAACGCAGGATAATGCGTTATGATGTACCGCGCATCGTTGATCACCGGATCATGTCTTGGCATGCCCGCGGCTATATCGGTCTCTATGGTGAGATTGTGCGCTCCCGCCATATACAGACCTGCAAGCACCAGGACCACTACAACAACGGCCTTCCACCTGATAAGGGATGCCTGTCCACTCATCGCTGGGTCAGCCTCCGCCTCCATGACAGGGGCAAAGCCAGCCTCATGGCGATCAGACGGGTAAACGTCCCGGCGTTTCTCCAGAAATCCACGAAGGGACGAAAATGGGATATGCGTCCCTCTCCGCGGGGATACAGCACCCTGACCGGCACCTCGACGATCGATATGCCGTTCCAATGCGCGAGCACCAGGATTTCCACCTCGAACTGGAATCGCCGTGCCCTCGACCTGATGGACAGTATCTCCTCGATGGGGTATATGCGGAACCCGCTCTGCGTGTCCGAGAGCCCGGGGCCGCCGGACAGCCGGACCCAGAAGTTTGAGAACTTTCTTCCGAAGCGGCTGGTCCATTTTATCGTGGTATCGTTCAGCATATTTTCCCTCCTGCCGACGACGAGTGCCCGCCTGCCGGATTGCAGAGGGGACAGAAGTCCAATGGCATCGGCCGGGTCGTGCTGGCCGTCCGCGTCTATCGTGATGGCGAAATCCGCGGTCCTGGCGGCTACGGCAAGGCCGGTCAGGATGGCCGCTCCTTTGCCCCGATTTTGAGGATGGCTCAGTACCGTGATGCCCCCCAGGGACTTCAGGATCCAGGGAGTGGCGTCCGTGGAGCCGTCGTCCACGACATAGACGGGCAGATGCAGCGTGAGAGCGCTTTCGATAACGGCCTTGATCGTGGATGCGTGATTGTAGACGGGGATTACGACTGCAAACTTAGGAGTGGTCTGCATGTGTCTGGGACGTCGTCACCGATTCCCTGGTATCGTCATGGCATATCTTCGCATAGCTTCTTGATGATCCGCCCGCCCCTGGTGGCCGCGTGTCCGAAGGCCCGCACGTCGTATCCGTCCATCGGCGCATGGCAGCCCGCCGTGGACAAGACCGCTGCCGACCATGGTAATGGACTGTCTCTCCATCGTAACATACTCTCCTGTATGGCGGCTACGATAGTATCATAGGGCCTTCCAGTCAACACATTTCAAGCGGCTGCTGCTCGGGTCCTCGCACGGTACGGAGCGGTCATTGGGACGGCTGCCCCCGCACCGGACAGGAGGGGCAGGGTCCCTTTCGAGCCGCCCGGCCGGTCTACCACTTATAATACAGTCCACCGGACACATCGGGCTCTACCAATAACAGGACAGGGCTTTTGCTCTCGTGAAACTGCAATGGCAGACTTATCCCTAAATCCAGGCCGATGTGCGTCCACTCGAAGTCGAGGTCCAGCTCGGGGACGAATGCGTATGTCGCTATCCAGAGCGGCACGGTCGTGGTCGTTGTATTCGTCGTGCCCGATGAGATGGTCGTGTACTGGTAGTTCCCGAACAGTTCAAAGATCCTCACCGGTATGTTGATACCGAAATGCTCGCCCAGTTTGAACCCCGGATACCATCCCTCGTAGACGAAAGAAGTGGGCCCGAAGATAAAATAATTGTTCGTAGTGCCGCCTATTCCAAAAGAGCCCGTATTCACCCTGGAACCTACATTGACCCCGCCCCCCAGCGCAAAGACCGCCAGATATGTGCTGGAGCGCGTGTTACGGGTATCGCCTGCGTTCAGGAGGAGCCCTCCCCCGTACACCTGTGAACGAGATCCATAGGCAGTCGCTATGCCGGACAACTGGACGCGGTCGCTCAGGCCTATTTTGAAATCGCCGCCCTCCGGGAGCAGTAAGAATGTGCGCGCGCCTATTTCCCCCTTGCCGGCGGAGTATGTGCCGGGCGGCTGAAGGGCATTGGGCATGACCACCGTATAAATACTGCACGAGGACGCAAGGAACAGCGAGGACAGAATGGAGAATAGGGCGCACCGTGCCCCCTTCCTCTGTGGATGTCCGGTCCTCGGCATCGGGTACCGGTCCCTGTGCCTTTCGAACCGTCCAATCAGCCATGGTGCCTGTTTCGGAGTTCGATCGTTCATAAGCACAATGTACCAGACTACGATGGAATTTGCTACAGAAATCTGCGGTCGTGTCTGCGCATTGCACGGACGGCGAGGGCAGGGGACCTCCGCGGCCCCTCGGCTCCCACGGTCCGGAAGGGCGCAGGGGGTGCGTCAGGGGGACGGGTGTGGCCGGGGCGGCTGCTCGGTCGTGGCGATCGCGAGCCTGTGCAGTCCTGCGGCTCGTGCGGCTTCCATGACGGCGACGACCCTGCCGTGCAGCACGTCCCTGTCGGCCTCGATGATGACGAGGGTGTCGGGCCTTGTTTTCGCTATCCCATCGAGCTCCGCGCCGAGCTGGCCCATGTCGACCTGCCTTTTGTCGTAGTATATGCTGCCGCTCGAATAGATGTATATCCTGATGTCCCCTTTCGGCCTCAGCACGACGTCGCCCTTGCCGCGGGGCAGGTTCACCTAG
>JAMCVD010000024.1 GCA_023381995.1 Deltaproteobacteria bacterium | reverse complement strand
AAGTCGAAAAACGGCTTTCTAAAAGCCTCATTGCCAAACGATCGGGAGGTGGTTGATACCCTGGCATGGGGTGAAATCAGGAGAAAAGGGAGTTTTTAATGGCTCGGGTGGTACACTTTTCGTGTCGCTTTTTGTTACACTTTTCGATGTCGCTTGACATGCCTCCATTATAGAGGAGAAAAGGAGTTTTCCCAATACAAATTTTCATTCTTATTTGGAGAATACGGGTTGATATGTACTTTCAACCATAACCCGAAAAGGAGCTTATCTCTGTTTCAGGAAATGGCCCATCGTTTTTCTCAGGCCCTCGTCCAGCCCGACCTTCGGTTCCCAGGCGAGCAGCCTCTTTGCGAGCGCTATGTCCGGCCTCCTCTGCTTCGGATCATCCTGCGGCAAGGGCTTGTACGCGATCGTGCTCCTGGAGCCGGAAAGAGCTATGATATGCCGTGCAAAGTCGATGATCTTCCATTCCTCCGGGTTGCCGAGGTTCACCGGACCAACATAGTCGGACACCAGGAGCCTGTATATGCCTTCGACAAGGTCGGAGACATAGCAGAAGCTCCTTGTCTGCGAGCCGTCGCCGTACACGGTCAGGGGCTCGTTGTGAAGCGCCTGCATAACGAAATTGGGGACAACGCGGCCGTCGTTGAGACGCATACGCGGGCCGTACGTGTTGAAGATCCTTACGATCCTTACGTCCACCTTATGGAACCTATGGTACCCTATCGTCATCGCCTCGGCGAATCGCTTGGCCTCGTCATAGACGCTGCGCGGTCCCACGGAGTTGACGTTCCCCCAGTATGTCTCGGGCTGTGGGTTGACGAGCGGGTCGCCGTACACCTCGGAGGTCGAGGCGAGGAAGTACCTCGCACCCTTTTCTTTTGCAAGGCCTATGGACGTGTGCGTGCCGAATGAGCCGACCTTGAGCGTCTCTATGGGGTGCTCAAGGTAGTCGACCGGGCTTGCCGGCGAGGCGAAGTTGAGCACATAGTCGACCCTGCCAGGCACCTGCAGATCGTTCGTTATGTCATGGTTCATGAAGACAAACCCTTTTACACCGGACAGGTGCGATATGTTGTCCATGGAGCCGGTCAAGAGATTGTCCACGCAGAGCACGTCGTACGACTTCCCGAGAAAATATTCGCACAGGTGCGAGCCTATAAAGCCGGCGCCGCCCGTTATCACGACCCTCCTGTTCATCCCGTCCGCCTTCCTATGCCGTAGTATTGAAAACCCACGTCCAGGAGCTGGCGTCTGTCGAATATGTTCCTGCCATCGAAGACCACCCTCCCCTTCATCAGCCTCGCCATCCTGTCAAGGTCCGGCTTGCGGTACTCGTTCCACTCCGTAACGAGGACAAGTCCGTCCACGTTCTTGAGGGCGCCGTACATATCGTCCGCGTACCCGATCTTCCTGCCGAACACGGCCTTTATGTTCCGCATCGCCTCCGGGTCGTGCGCGATGATGCCGGCACCGGCCTTCAGCAGTGCATTGATGATAACGATGGAGGGCGCCTCCCGTATATCGTCCGTCTTGGGCTTGAACGCAAGCCCCCATACCGCAAGTCGTCTCCCCCTGAGCCTACCGTTGAAATGTCTTTTTATCACGGCCGGCATCAGCGCCTTCTGATTGTCGTTCACACGGTCCACTGCCGAGAGCAGCTCCATTGCATATCCGTGCCGTCCGGCATCGTGGATTATACTCTTGACGTCCTTGGGAAAGCAGGAGCCCCCGTACCCCACCCCGGGAAACAGGAAGAGATGCCCTATGCGGTTGTCGTAGCCTATGCCCTTCCTCACGTCGTCGATGTCCGCACCCATGACGGTACACAGGTTTGCGAACTCGTTTATGAAGGATATCTTCGTCGCAAGCATGGCGTTGGCCGCATACTTTATCATCTCCGAGCTGCGTATGTCCGTAACGATGATGGGGTTCCCGGTGCGGGTGAAGGGCTCGTACAGCGACCTCAGCACCTCCCCCGTCTTTTCGCTGTCCACGCCGATAACAACACGGTCGGGCTTCATAAAATCGTCTATGGCCGCACCCTCCTTCAAAAACTCCGGGTTCGATGCGATATCGAACCGGATGTCCGTCTCCCTTGATACGATCGTGCGGATCAGGTCGGACGTCCCCACGGGGACGGTGCTCTTCGTCACGACGATCTTGTACTCGTTCATGTGTCTGCCGATGTCCCGTGCGACCGCCTTTATGCCCCTGAGATCGGTGGCGCCGTTCCTGTCCGGTGGGGTCCCCACGGCGATGAATATGATCTTCGAGCCCCGAACGGCCTTCCCAATGTCCGTCGTAAAGCCGAGCCTACCCTCTCTATGGTTCTTATGGATGAGCTCCTTCAGGCCCGGCTCGTAGAGGGGAACAGCACCCTTCCGCAGGGCATCGATCTTCTCCCTGTCGATGTCCATACACACGACGTCGTTACCGCTGTCGGCAAAGCACGTGCCCGTGACAAGTCCGACATACCCCGTTCCTATAATGGCGAGTTTCACAAAAGCCTCCACATTTCCATGCTTCTCTTAACCCGGACTGCGCACTATCGGCCTACTTTGCTACCCTTCCGGTGTTCTCCATGTACTCATACAGTGCATCAAACCACGGTCGTATGTCAATATTTGTGAGCCGCCTGATCTTCGTCTTGTCGAGTGCAGAGTTGTGCGGCCTCTTCGCTGGTCTCGGGAACGCGGAGGTATCGACCGGGACAAGCCTGGTCCCGATGCCGGCAAGCTTCAGTATCTCGCGTGCAAACCCGAACCACGATACAACCCCTTCGTTCGAGAAATGAAAGACCTGCCCCTTTATGTCCCGGTGCTCTGCAAACCATCCGACGACACGGGCGAGGTCCATCGTATAAGTGGGGCTGCCGTACTGGTCGTCGACGACCTTCAGCTCGTCCTGCTGCCGCGCAAGCCGGACAATCGTGTCCACGAAGTTCTTGCCATTCTCGCCGTAGAGCCACTGCGTACGTATGATGATATAGTTCTGCGTAAAGCGCAGGAGTTCCCGCTCCCCCATAAGCTTGGAGCGGCCGTATGCAGAGACGGGATTGGGCACGTCGTCCTCTCCGTAGGGGCCTTCCTTCTCTCCGTCGAAGATATAGTCCGTGCTGAAATGGATGATCCTCGCGCCCGTCATCTCGGCGGCCCGTGCGAGGTGGCCGACCGCGGTACCGTTGACGAGCATCGCCTTCCCCTGCTCGGTCTCGCACTGATCGACAGCGGTGTATGCCGCTGCATTGACGATCACGTCCGGTCTGGCCTCTCTTATCGCCTCGAAGACCGCCGCGCTGTCCGTTATATCGAGCTGTGCCTCGGTCAGCGCCCTCAGCTCGAACGCCGTACCGAGCAGGCGTTCCAGGGCGCTGGCAAGCATGCCGCCTGCGCCTGCAATAAAGACCTTCAGGCCCGTCATCGGCTGTCCGTCTTCAGTCCTTTCGCAGAATAATTCTTTTCGTAGTATTCCAGATACTCGCCCGACCTGACCCTTTTCCACCAGCCCACGTTCTTCGTATACCAATCCACGGTCATCTTCAGTCCGTCGCGGAGCGTGGTACGGGGGGACCATCCAAGTGCGGTCATGATCTTCGAGGGATCGATGGCGTACCTCCTGTCGTGGCCCGGCCTGTCCTTGACATAAGCTATCAGGGAGCTGGGCTTCCCCATAATACCGAGGACGCTACTTACCAACGATATGTTCGTGCTCTCGTGGCCTGCACCGATATTGTATATCTCGCCGTCTTCTCCCTTATGCAGGACCATGTCTATGGCCTCCGCGTTGTCCATTACGAAGATCCAGTCTCTGACGTTCAGCCCGTCTCCGTATATGGGGACGGACCTGTCCTCCATGAGGTTCGTAATCGCGAGAGGAAGGAGCTTTTCCGGGAACTGGTAGGGCCCGTAGTTGTTTGACGTCCTCGTTATCAGGACTGGCATACCGAAGGTCCTGTGGTAAGCGAGCGCAATCATATCGGCCGACGCCTTGCTCGCGGAGTAGGGGCTGTTGGGACGGAGGCATGTCTCCTCCGTGAACCTCCCCGTCGCCCCGAGCGATCCGTACACCTCGTCCGTGGAGATCTGGACAAACCTCGATATGCGCCTCTCCCGTGCGGTATCGAGCAGCACGTGGGTCCCGAGTATGTTCGCCTTTATAAAAGAGGCGGGTTCGAGTATGCTCCTGTCCACGTGGGACTCAGCGGCAAAGTTTATGACGGCATCTATGCCCTGATCCATGATACCGCGCACGAGGTCTGCATCGGCTATGTCCCCCCTCTCAAACCTATAGCGCTTGCCCGGACCTATGTCCCTGAGGTTCTCGAGGTTGCCTGCGTAGGTAAGCTTATCGAGGTTTATAATATCATAATCCGGATGGTGCTCGAGCATGTAATGTATGAAATTGGAGCCTATGAAGCCGGCCCCGCCTGTAACGAGTATCTTCATTGACCGTCTCTCCAAGCCCGAAAAATGCAATAGGGAAGTTTGCTCATTCGTTCAATCCTGCGATCCACCTAAGCTCTATAAGCTTTCTGTCAAAAGGGATGTTATAGCCCTCTGTAAGTTTATATGCACAAACCATCGTTGTAGTTTTCGCCGATATTCGAAGAATATCTCTGTTCGACGCAGGCTTGTCACTCATTACACAAACTTCTCTATCTTGCACATGCATTTCCCGGGTTAGCCGTCTTTTCGGGACCAGTCGTACGGTATATCGTTTTTGTGGGGGTCGACCCGGTACTCGTCCGGCTGCCCGTAGTTGAATACAGTGGTCGGTATGTTTATGACGATGGCCTCCGTCTCGCTGATACACTTGAACCCGTGGTATACCATCTCCGGTATGGAGACGAGTATCGGGCTGTGCTCGCCTGCAAAGAACTGGTTGACCTCGCCCTTCGTCCTGGAGCCTTCCCTGCCGTCGTACAGCACGATCTTCATCATGCCCCTGACCACGGTCATGTTGTCCGTCTGATGTTTATGGTAGTGCCATGCCTTTACGACGCCGGGGTACGCCGTGGTCATGTAGACCTGACCGAACTTTTGAAAGACATCGTCGTCCGAGCGGAGGATCTCCATGAGCCTGCCCCGCTCGTCGCATATTACCTTGAGGTTTTTGACCTTTACACCGTCTATCATTATCCGTTCCTCCATAAGCCCTTTCGTACGGCCCTGCTGTGCAGAAGCGAGGATACCCGGCACCTGCCCGTCAAGGCAGCCCCACCTTGCTGTTGTCGCCGAGGAGCAGCCTGTAGACCCTGGGCTTCTCATTGAGCCTTTTTACCTCGGCATTCCTGCCTACGAGGCTGTCCTCTATCTTGATACCGACGTCCTCTATAAGGCAGTTCTCAAGGATTATGCTGTGCTCTATCTCGCTGTTTATGATCTGCGTGTCCGAGGATATCGAGGTAAACGGCCCGATGTACGAATTTATGATCTTCGCGCCGCTGCCTATCGCGGCAGGCCCCCTGATCGTGGAATGCCTGACGACCGCGCCCTTCTCTACAACGACCTTGAATTCCACCCTCGAATGCTCGTCGACGTCGCCCCTGACGTCCGTCTCATAGGTGTCGAGCATCATCCTGTTTGCCTCGAGCATGTCTTCCAGTCTGCCGGTGTCCTTCCACCACCCTGTCACGATGTGGGGCAGGACCCTGAGGTCGTTGTCTATGAGCCATTGTATTGCGTCCGTGATCTCGAGCTCCCCTCTCTTCGATGGCCGTATGGCCCTGACCGCCGCATGGATATTTTTATCGAACATATAGACGCCGACAAGGGCGAGATCGCTCTTCGGGCTCGCGGGCTTCTCTTCGAGTCGTACGACCTGCGAGTCCCGGAGCTCTGCAACGCCGAACTGGCTCGGGTTCCTGACATGGGCAAGGAGGATCTGGGAATTGGGAGACTGCTGCTTGAACTGCTCGACCAGCCCTGTAATGCCGCCCTTTATAAGATTATCGCCCAGATACATGACAAAGGGCTCGTCTTTGAGAAAGTCCCTCGCTATGAGCACGGCATGGGCCAGGCCGAGCGGCTCGTCCTGCTGTATATAGGTCACCTCTACGCCGAATCTCCTGCCGTCCGAGACGGCATTCCTGACTTCTTCGGCAGTGTCCCCCACGATGATTCCGATGTCCCGTATACCCGAGTCCCTGATGGCCTCTATCGCATAGAAGAGTATGGGCTTGTTTGCTACGGGTAGAAGCTGTTTTGCGCTGGTGTGTGTGATTGGTCTCAGCCTCGTACCCTTACCGCCGCTGAGGATAAGCGCCTTCATTATCTGAAAAAGTCCTTTATCCGGTCGAGAATGGTCGGCTTGCCTGAGTATACGGCATGGAGGTCCATTTCCTTCGCCTCGCTGTTGAGGAACACGTTCATCGGCACATCCCATTTGACGTCCCTGCCCTGTATCTTCCCGTTTGCGGACAGTACCTTAGTCGGAAAGCTCACCTCTATCTTTATGCCGTAATTGGTCAATGAGCCCTTCAGTATATTCTCGTAGTTTATGCCCGCACGGGGCCTCGCCTTGTCCTGGCCGGGCGCCTGTCTTTTATTCATGGAGTTAATGAGCGATATCACCAGTTCACTGTCCGTACCGCTCTTCCTGAGGACGAACCTTACATTGCTCATCTTTAATGCATTGATGTCCGCGAACTTTACCCTGCCGTCGATTTCGTAGTACCCGTTGTCGGTGTATGTCTTTACACCCCTGACGTGGACCCCCTCGAGTCCCGCGAATTGATTGTCAAAGTCCTTCTTCGTCAGAGGGAACATGATGCCTGTCTGGGTCATGGCATTGTGCAGACCCTGCTGATCTTTCATCAGTGCCTCCGGTATGGAATAGACAAGGTGAAGGCTGCCGGAACCGCCCAGATTCAGGACGATATCTTCGCTTACATTTATACAGCCTGCTATCGATATCAGGCCGACCACGCCGACACATCTCAGATACCTCTTCATCTTCATAGATATGGCATTACAGAAATTTATGGATTATGTCAATCCAATTATTTGAACGCCCGTAACCCGATCATCGACAGAAAACGCCTGTTGAAGGCCGGATCATCCGCAAGCTCGATATGCCTGGTGTTCGAAATAAGCCTTTCCATATCGACCTTCGGCTCGTTTATAATGAACCTCCTGATCCCGGATATGACGCTGTCGCCTATGAAGTACGTGTCCCCCGTCAGCTTCGACGGGATCAAGCCTATGGACGCGAGGTCGTCGGGCCTGAGATAATTGCCGAACGCGCCTGCTATATACAGCCTTACGGGCATCGCGCCGATCCTCTCCGTCAGGACGTCCAGCCCTGCCGCTATGCTCGCCTTTGCGAGCTGGAGTGCACGTACATCCGACTGGTAGAGAGAGAGCTCGCGGTCGTAAGATTTATACAGTACAAACGCCTGCTCCCCTCCCCTTTTCCGGAGCCTGAGGAACAGGTTGTTGCTGATACTGCCTGCGTCGAGCAGCTCGCCGTCCGCGGCGATGACCCCTGCTCTTAAAAGCTCCGATACTATCCTGATGAGCCCGGACCCGCAAATGCCTGCCGGCTCTACGCCGCCCTTTACATCGAGAGACACGCTGTCCTGTGACAGATGTATGTCTTCGATCGCGCCGTCCTGAGCACGCATACCGTGCCTTATCTGTCCGCCCTCGAAGGCGGGGCCGGCCGGCGCCGAGCTCACGAGTATGCCTGACCTGCTACCGATGGCGATCTCCGCATTCGTCCCTATATCTATCAGCGCAACGGTCTCATCCGATATGTCCATAGTGGAAGCCAGCAGAGAGGCGACCGTATCTCCTCCCACGAACCCGCCTATGACCGGGAACAGCCCGACTTCTTTCGCTGCGACGCCGGACTCGAGCCTTAAACCCGGGACATACCTCATGTCATTGAACGCGGGCATGTACGGTGCCTTTGCAAGGCCGGACACGTCCGTTCCGGAAACAATGTGCTCCATCGCCGTATTGCCTGCCACATATACTCCTTTGACCCTGCCTGCATCGAGCCCGATCTCCGAAAGCATCCCACGGATCTCTGTGGAAACCGCACCCATGGTCATCCCCGCCATCCTGTCGAGGACCTCTCTGTCGAGGGCCGCCTTTATCCTCGAGACGACGTCCGCTCCGTAAATCCTCTGGGGATTCAGTATGCTCCGCATCGTCATAATCGTCCCGTGCGACAGGTTTATGAATGCTATCGCGATACTCGTCGTCCCGAGGTCCACGGCGACGCCCACGTCCGCAGGCTCTACTTCGTACGTCTTCCGGACCCGTGCTTTCTTTTCCTCGGACAGTCGTATCGTCAGTCCCGTGGGGATGCGCCTTCTCCTGCACGCGAGCCTCGTACCGCTCTCTATTTCGTCATGGGACAGGAGAGAGGTCTCGACGCCGTCCGGCGGGAGCTCTCCCTCCACCGTTACGCGGCACTTCCCGCACCTGCCGATGCCGGCACACGGGGCGTCCATGGCGACACCGGCCTGAACGATGATCTCAAGCAGGCTGCCGGGGGCGTTGGCGTATATAGTCAGCTCCCTATCGTTAAGGACAAGCCTGGTCTTAATGGGTTTCAAAGGAAAGTGGTTTAAAACCTGTAGTCGAGGAGTATGGTTATCTTGTCCATCTCTATCGTGTATAACCCGTTTGCAGTCGGCTGGGCGATACTGTCCGTTACGGTTATATTCGGCGAGATCGCGTGGTCGGCCATCAGGCCCACCTTTATCGATGGCGTCACAGTATACTCGGCCCCTAAGAATACGTCCATTCTGGTAAAATCTATATTGAGAGAATAGATATGGTTCTCCGGGAAAGAAGACGGGTCATAGCCGACGCCACCAGCGAGCAGCCAATCCTTAAATCCCGTATACCCCGTCCAGATCTTCCCATCCAGCACGTCTTCGAGCCCGGTAAGCATGTAGATGGTCTTGTCTGCAAGTGGGTTGGAGGCATTGTAGGTCTGTACCTTTATGTTCTTGTATTCGGACCAGTTTATGTATTGATACGTTACATCGACCATCCAGTTTTTTGCAGGCAGAAAATGCATACCGAAGTTCAGCGTCTGCGGCATGGTCACGTCCAGTTTGGTATCCGCAGTGATATTGCCCACAAGCTGAGTGCTTATGTCCGAGGTACCCTGAAGGAGGTAATGCACGCTCGACATATACGAGATGCCGAAGGTGAAGATGGGAGTGGGCTCGTAGTATAAGCCAATGGTAAAGCCGTACGAAGTGGCCATATTATTCTTAAGATGGACTTTCGCCTCATATTCCGGGTTTTCATCGGAAGGGTTTTGCATGTCCATCGTCGTGCTCTGATAGACATCGAGGTACGCGGTGCTGACGTTCCATTCTGCTCCGACGAAGAGCTTCGGCGTGACCTTGTAGGCAAGGAGCGGCGAGATGTTGAACATGACCATGTTCTCCTGGGAGCCGTTGAACCTCTCCGGACCGTCCTTCGGCCAGTACGCTACCCGAGCGTACGGGGCGTAGAGTCCGAGGCCCGTGGAAAAGCCCTTCGGCAGCTTGAAGGTGAGCGCAAGGGAAGGAAGGGGTGCCCACGTGCCGAAGCCTATTTTGGGATACGGGAGGTTATTGTTGTACGGATCGGTCCCGAACCTTTGATAGCTGACGCCTTCATACGCGGGCTCCAGGGTGAAAAAAAGGCTGTTTCTCCGAATAGCGCCGATGGCCGCTGGGTTCCAGTATACCCCTGCGCCGGACGCGATTGCCGGTCCCTGGAGCGGACCGCCCAGCCATGGCGTCGTGTATCCGTCAGAAAGCGCAGCAGCGGGGAAGACGAACACAGCGGCCAGCATGAATCCGATTATACAATTGAGCCTTCTCATCCCTTCACCTCCGTACACATATAGCGTATGTCATTACCACAAAGACGTCCCGCCTTCAATAACTTTTGTCCCGAACGGCCCACCGCCGGGGCAGCACCATTATATGCTTAAGGGGCTATGGTAATCCCATGGCACACACGATGTTTCCCGAATATGGTCATTTCCCGGAACCAGCGCTTCTGGGCACATAGATAGCATCATTGTCCTTTAACAGCGGGTTATAGACCGGATCCCTTGTCTGCAGATACCTCAAAAAGTCCGTTTGTATTGTCCTGCCGTGTCTCAGGATGATGACCCGTCTCAAATCGGATACGGGAAGCGGCCCCCCTGCCATGCTGAGGGCATCCATCAGCCTTGCACCCACGTTCACATCGAAGCTCCCGGTACGCGTTGTCGCCCCGGATACAGACACCGAAACGAGCTCTCTGGAAATACGCATCGGGCACTCAGAAAGTACGTCCTTCGGTACCAATGTATTTAATTCCCACAGCGTGTACATGCCCACGTGCAATACATCATGATAATTGTCCCATAGAAACCGTTCCAGAATATTCGGCTTAAATATAACACCGTTCCTCTGCGACCATATAACAAGGAACCTGTACGACCATTGATAGGTTATGATGAACTTTGTTTTGGACGATACCAGTTGATGTATCACATCTTTCGAGATCTCCGATGGTGCCCTCGCAATCTGGCCGAAGCTTACGATTATATCATAGTCCGTAGTGTTCTTAAGGCCCAACAGGGTATACAACGTGGACGCAAGGGGATAAACAAATACGTCCTTATCATTGCCCAGCATTTTCTCCGCATCGCTGCTAAATTTAACGAGGTCATTCGCTCCCTTTCCATCGTATGTCCAATAGGCGGTGTCGTGAAGCACGAAATGGAACGCCTTTGTCCTTATATCGGACATGCCTTTATAAGCAAGCACCATTATTATTACCGTAACGGTCAAAAATGCACCATGGGTAAGTACATCTACAAGTCTGTGCATGGATCCGGAACAATGGTTTTTTATATATTCAACGAATAAGACCACGAGATACATAATAAATACAAAACTCATGCCGGATGTCGTATGACTTGGATCCAGGACGTTATTGCTCATGGTCAGCCAGTGCCATGTATCAAGAAAGAATAATATATTGCCCGCAAAAAAAACAAATTCTGTGTCTGACGTATTCCTTTTAAAGGCTATAAGAATGAGGCTCCCGACGAAAGAGGTGAGAAACATCAGCTTTACCGGGGTCAAGATGTTATAAAGAGATAGAAGAGGCTTCGAAAAGAAATATGCAGCAGATGGATACATCTCAAGCAGGCTTATCTGGGTATGGATGAATGGAACGAAGGCGTTGTTCAGAAAAAGATAGAGTGCGAAAGTCAACACGGGGAGGGAGATACCGATACCGAATGTTAAAATCCTTTTAACCCTACCGGGGATTTTCTTTGTTCTGAGATAGAGCACGATCAGGAGTACGAGCGCCGTATAAACACCGGCTGACTGCAGGAAAATGCCTGTCAGCCCCACGAACAAGCCCGACAAGAAGAGATAGATGGCAGGTGATCTATATCCTTCGGTCAACCTCTCCAGATACATGATAAGCCATACGAGCGCCGCAAAGAGCGTAACAGACGTCGTCCAGTAATGACTCAGGATAAACCAGCTCGGGAAACCGACGATAAGGAACAGCAGTGGAGGGACAATGGCGTACCAGCGCCTCAATACCATATACGAGATTTGAAAAAGCAGAATATTACAGATAACGTCAATGACGATCAAGGCCTTGTTTGTAATAACAAGACTGTAGCCGAAGAGCTTGTAGACGAGTGCCAGCAAAAAGAAGTTCCCCGGTGCAAAGAACTCGAAAAAATCCCTGTATATCACCTGGCCATTGACCATGCGCCACGCCCCTGCCATCACACCTTCGTCGTTTGCGACATCGGTGGCAAAAAGATAATGGGTGTAATGAGAGAGGTATACAAGAGAAACAGCGGCAACTATAACGTATAACGATATTATCTTAATCAGCTTTGATTGAGGGAGATTGGCTTGCGATTCTCTTCTTGTCATAACCTATTTAAATTTGTTTAATTTAAGAATATTGAGTTTGAATAAATCTGACATTTTTTGGATAATTTTCAATAGAGGGAAATACCACCAATAGAGCTTTCTCATAAAAACAGGGTAGTTGAAAAGATCGATCTCTATGTTATGTCTTTTTATCAATTCCGTATACGGTAAAATTGCCAAAGGCTCTGCAAATACCCGGTCTTTGAATCTGCTCTTAACCATGAGTCTCAGCATAAAACCCATGTTTTTGATCCTGTTGGCAAAGTCCTCATGGGGAAGTCCCAGGATAAATTGATACCTTACCTTTAATTTCGATTTATACAAGAGCCTTGTCGTTTCTTCTATTGCCCGCTCATTGATACCCGTGCGGTTTAATTCCAATAAAGAAGGGTCGACATTTTCCAACGAAACATATATTTCTTTGAATCCGGTTTCTTCTAATTTATTTATATAGCTCTGATTGAAGCCGGTCACCTTAAAGAAAGCGGAGAATTCCACTCCCTTAAAATCGGATAAGACATCCAAGACATTCATTGAAAATCGTAGGGGAAGATTGAAGATGGTATCGACAAAAAATATTTTATCAATACCCAGACTGACGCAGTACGCTAACTCTTCTTTAATCCGCTTCAATGGATACAATCTGTAATACTTTCCCTGAAGAAAAGGTTCCGGACAGTAATCACACCTAAAGGAGCATCCCCTCTTGGTTTGAAACCCATGATAATTGTATTTACTCAGATCGAGTCCGTCCCAGTCCCTTTTGGGAACCGACAGCTCCTCGGGATCAACGAGGGAGTCACTATGACCCGAATAAATTATTTCGTTGTTGTTCCTGAAAAACACATTTTTAACTTTTTCTGCACGGAAATCCGAGTTTATCAGCCCCCAGAACGGTACCTCCCCCTCTCCGAAAATCCCAAAATCTATGTTTTTTATGTACTTCATAATATCTTCTGCAAACAGCGAAAATCCAGAGCCCCCTATTATTACTTTGGAATCCGGGACCGTAAGTTTGATTTTATCCACTGTATCTTTCAATAAAGATGCTTGAGGAGTTGAAAAATAAAAAGCGTTCCTAAATTCAATTCCTACGATTTCCGGGGAAAATTCCTTTACTGCCCTCTCCAATACATGCGAGTAATCTTTATACATATTCAAATCTAAAAAATGTATCTCCGGCGAGTCCAATCTTTCCTTCAGGTAGGTTGCCACATATGCCAATCCCAGGGGATATATCAATTGCCTTTTGCCCGCCCATTTTCCGGGTGCGTTTATAAACAGTAATTTCATAGTTGCCGCTGCATTCCTTTCCTTTTTTCCTAAACGCTATGATCGTTTATGCGAGAAGGTCCGGATTTCTTAATGTAGACCCGTTGAAGTGCATAAGACATTATCGTACCCAGTCCTACGATCTTGAACATATTTATAAACCGTTTCGGTCTCAGATAAAATTTCATGTACGCCTTCCTCTGAAGCTTTTCGAGCTTCTTTCTATCGACCGCATCAAGTTCGAGTGATCTGCCAAGATGTTTATGATAATCCCTCCAGTCGCTTGAAATCATTTTCAATCCACCGCTGCCATTTTTAATCATATCGATAAGCCCCGTTCCCGGAAATGGTGTCAGGATTGCGAATGATGCGGCATCAATATCGAGTCCCATTGCAAAGTCAATTGTTTTATTAATTGAGTCGACGGTGTCATAGGGCAAGCCGATGATAAAATTCGCATACACATCGATACCAGCATGCTTGGTCAATCGTATCGCCTCTCTTATCTCCTCTATTTTTAGCCCCTTTGTAGCCTTATCGAGAATCTTTTGATCCCCCGATTCTATCCCATAAGAGATCACTCTGCACCCGGCCTGCTTCATCTTACTCAGTAACGGCCCACTCACGACATCGGCCCTTGTTCCACAGCTCCATTCTATTTTTTTATGAATACCCGCTTTCATCAATTCATCACAGATCATCTCCGTACGTTTCATATTCGTGGTGAACGTGTCGTCAATAAACGATATTTGATTTGCGTGGTATGTCTCTATATCTCTTTTTACTTCATTAATAACCGACTGTACCGTCCTATACCTTGCAATCTTGCCCTTTGTCCTGAAGCAAAAAACACAATCGTAGGGACACCCTCTTGATGTTAGTATTGGCAGCTCTCTATACCCGTGGATTGGTAAGGTATAAAAAGGCCTGTACAAACTCAAATCAAAGCCGTCAAAGTCCGGCATTGGCAGGCTGTTCACATCGACATACGATCCCTGAGGGTTTACAACAACTTTATCGTCTGTTCTATAGGCTATCCCTTTTATATTCACAAGCGCGCCGTCGTTACCGTCGGATATCGCCCTGAGAAGCTCCGGCAGGACCAATTCACCTTCTCCGATGACAGCATAATCAAAGCTGCTAAACTCTCTCAATGTCTGTTCCGGCAAAGGGGACACATGGCAGCCGCCTATGATTGTTTTAATTTCAGGAGATATGCCCTTAACTTCATTTGCAATTATCGATGCAGTATATATCTGCTGTGTCGTGGCAGTTAGGCCAACAATGTCCGGCTTCACTTTTTTTATACTGTCTACTATTCCTGGACCGGAAAGTCTTTCTGCGATCGCATCTGCAATAGTAACATCGTATCCTTTTTGCTTTAGCACGGCAGCCATATAGGCTATGCCGATATGCGGGACCAGCCAGCCGCCGCCAGATGAAAATGGGGGTATAATAAACAGTATTTTCATAAGGACACGGTAACCGAAAAATTGATATTAGTCAACACCTTACCAATACGGTGGCAATGGATATGTTTTCTACTTAAACAGCTTCCTTAAAATAAAAGAAAGGAAAGTGTCAACATACCTTATGGAGAAATTGGGCTCGAATTTAGTGGCGGTATGGGACACATAACAGAGGTATTTTCCAAAAACCGGATTTAAGAAGCAATAATTCTTGCATTGGGTCTTCATCATCTCTTTTTCCGAAGAACCTGACAGATAATATCCTCTGTCGAACCAGAGCCTTGCATGACCTTTATAATAGTCAAGAAAGGTCTTTCTTGTTAAGATTATATTGAACTTATCTGGACACAAAAACATAGGCGACGCAGGATCCAACTCCAATGGAACTGTAATGAGCTGTTTGATATTCTTATACCTTCTCAGATGCTTCTGTAATGCGATTGTCTCCTTAACGTCTTCTTCCGTCTCCAGCGGCAGGCCTCCGGCAAAATAGACCCCCGCGTTTACCCCTTTTCCCTCCATATATTTCAACGTCTGCAAAAGCTCAGCGTTGGTATAAAAATAGCCTTTATGGATCTTTCTCAGCTTTTCAGAACCGCTTTCCGGTGAGATTATTATTTGTGAATCCCTGGAAAACGTCGCACTGAACTCATCCACGAAATCGACAGACGGCAGCGAGTACGAGTTGAAGTTGTACGTTATTTTGAGATTATTGTTCCTTATCGTTTTAAAAAGCTCTAAAAAAAATGTCCTTGAGTTCTGCCCTGGGAGATCGAAGTCGGTGTTGAAGCTCTTAAAGCCCCACCGTATACCATCTTTTATGTTTTCTATTATCTTATCCGGCGACCTCAACACAATGCGCACCTTGCCATTTATGATCCCGTTTGCATCGTAGCCCCCTCCGCAAAAGCTACAATTTGCCGTGCAGCCCTTGCCGATCGGAAGATACATGGACGCAACGAGGGAACTTTTATAAACGATCTTGTTAAGTGCCGGGCTGGTGTTGAAGTTAAAGAAAAATAACTGCGGGTAAAAATCGTAGTTTTCCATAAGATCGTAATTACTAAAAGAAGCACTGTCCAACACCTCTTTGGTCGTTATGTAACTACAGGTATTCTGTACAATACTGCCGTCGCTTCGGCGGGCGAGGTTGGGGATCAAAGTTATGTCCCCGTTATTCTTAACGATATGCTCAACAATTTTTAGAAGTGGGCCCTCGCCGTCTCCGGATATGACCCCATCGATGAATCCGAAGCTCTCCAGTATCTCGTTTTTAAAAAAACTTGCTGTCAGCCCCCCCAGGACCAAGAAGGTATCGGGCAAGACTTTTTTTACTTCTCTGGCAACTTCTATAGCGTCAAAAGACTGATGGTGCCAATGAAGCGTAATCCCAACGACCTTTGGCTTCGTAAGAAGGAGATATTCCCTTAAGGAAAAGTCCTTTGTAAATAATTTTTCGATGCCGAGGTGTAAGACCCTACTCTTGAATCCATGCCTTTTTAACAGGTCTGCCATAAACAGGAGACCCATGGGCATGAGATTAACGAACTGTACCTTGTTGAAAGGGTGTACGTAATGGTTAAACTTTGGAGTATGTATGAGAAGACAGTCAAGATCCCCGTTCTCGTTAGTGGGTAATATGCGTGACATGCTCATCTCTCAATATTTATGTGCCTTCTTAACTTTGTTTTGGGGTAATTCATTCATTTCATGCTGTTGTGTAATATATACCCCCGTGGATATCTTACACTTTCTGACAGTGCAGATAAAAATATTTCCACACTCGAAGGCTAAAACACACTCTCTAACCCCGGACTATCCCCCGCATACTGTTTCCCTTCAGACAACAAGAACATACCAAATTTTATTTATCTCGGTGCTGGCCGCCACATATTCTCACCTCTCTTCATGAAGGGTACAGAATCCCGAAAGGAATGTCAAATGGTTTTTTATTTATCCACCATCATTTGTCTTGCCCATAAATAAATTCTATACTACCCTTTCTATGCCGATATGATTACACATTGTGGAAGAGTCGATACATGAAATACCTTAAAAAATCATTCCCCTACCTGATAGTCGCCTTTATTTCTTATACCTATCTGTCCCTATACAGCCATTATATGTTCGCCACCAACCCGGCAAACGACGAGGGCACGATGATCGGGGCATGGAGGATCTTGCACGGACAGATGATCTACAGAGACTTCTTCGAGGTGTTTTTCCCGGGCGACTTCTATATTATGGCGGGGCTGTATAAACTATTCGGCTACAGCATCGCCGTGTCCAACCAGGTCACGATTGTACTGTCGTGCACAATAAATCTCCTGCTGTACCATATATCAAGGCTTGTCATAAAAAGATGGTATGCGATCCTTGCACCGCTGCTCTTCCTGACCTTCGGATACACGGAGTGGTTCACCCTGAACCATTATCTCACCTCGACCATAACACTCTTTCTGACCCTCATTGCCCTTAATAGATTTATGCACAGCGGCAGGGACACGTACGTGTATCTATCGGGCCTGCTTGCCGGATCGACCGCTGTCCTGTTGCAGTCGACGGGAGTGTATACGATAGCACTGCTCACCCCCCTCATCTATTTAAAACATGTATCCGGCACATCGCAAAGCGACACATCGTCGATCGGGCGACAGAAAAAACTTGCAGCACTCAAGTTCCTGTCGGGTGCAGCGGTACCGCTTACCATTATGCTGCTGCTGCTGGCAGTACACGGGGCGTTCGTCCCCTTCTTAAGGGACCAACACATACTGCTCGTCCTGTATCCTAAAATCAACATGTTCTACATGGGACCGTTCGCATCCATAAGATATATATTCGAGCCGCTAAGGCTGCTCTTTATCTCCACGTTCGTACTCAGCCTCTTCTTCCTGTTCAAACAAAGAAACGCATTACCCCAGGAGTCATCGCTCTTCATCGGCAACATCATCCTGTTTCTGAACGTTACCCATCGTATTATGCTGGTCGTTCCGACGACGACATATATCAATATGGGACTGAGTATCGTATTCTCCGTTTATGTCCTTTGGAGACTTGAGGAGCTCTTAAAAAGGGTGAGCTGGAAACTGATCTGTAAACTGATCAAGGGATTATTCAATATAGTGGCTTTAGCAGGTGCTGCGGCGGTGTGCGTGATTATCTACAATAATGTCAAAAAGATTGATACGAAGGCATATCATTTTGAGCTCGATCATGAGCACCTGTGGTCTTTCGACAGATATGGTGCATCGACGCTTGTAGAGTTCATCACCCAGGCAGACAAGCTGATAGGAAGCGATAGGAATGTACTCGCCTATCCGTTTGCCCCTCTGTTATACCCGGTTATGGGTATAAACAATCCCACAGCATATGACTTGGTCCCAAGCTTCGGCACAAAGATCAGTGCCCCCCGGTCCATGCTTGAGGATGTCTTAAGCAGGCTCAAGTCTTCGCATAATGAATACATAATAACACACAACTGGTCTTACCCACTACTTATGCAGCTCTATAAAATGAATAATATGGAGTTCCATCCCAACTCATTGGAAAGACTTATATTGGAGCACTATGATACCATCCTGAAAGTAGGCAGCTTCTCTTTGTTAAAATTTACAACTTCTCCTCAAGCATCCTTCGTAGACGTCCTCCTTATCGGCGCCACCAGAAAGACGGGTGTATTCACCCTTCTTACAGATAAAGACAGGACCACCCCCACCCTTTTAGGGCTTCTGAAATACGCAGGCGGGATTCAACAAAAAGCCGCACTGAATAGCGTGATCATAATCAGGAATGGATTGCAAACCGTCATAGACTTGACCAGATATTTTCAAACAGGCGATCGACAGTCCAATCCACTTCTTGATGAGCACGATGTGATCTACGTACCGGGAGAGACGGCCCCTCTCGACTCTCCCCAAAATAGGAAGCTGATCGAAGATTTTTATAAATCTTATAAGAGGCCGGAGTCCATGAAATCAGGAAAATCCCCGGGTCACGAGACAGGGCATCGCTATAAATCTATCTCGGCAATCACCCCGCAGCTACCTATAAAAGTAACAATAGTAGATACGGCAAGGTATAATAGAAGTCTGAGTGTTGATATGGGGACAAGATTGATGTATGCACTGGTAAAGGCCGAAGGGCCGGTGGTGGCGTCGGCCCTCAAGCAGGTCATCATCATAAGGGGAAACAAGCTTATAAGGGTGAATCTGCTGCGCTATCTGAAGACCCGTGCTCCGGGGGACAATCCCTTGCTAAGGGACAACGACATCGTTTATGTGCCCGGCACCCCCCACAAGACCATCAGGGTGACCGTCTTCGGTGCCGTAAAATATTCGAGAAGCTTTACCCTGAACGACGGTGCGAGGCTCGCGAATGCCTTCACCATGACCGGGGGTCACCTGCCCGCATCGGACTACGACAGCATCGTCATCCTGAGGCATGACAGGCCGATAAAAGTAGACCTTATGCGGTATGTGCTGACGAAGGACCAGGCCTACAACCCGTTGCTCCAAAACAACGACATCATTTATGTGCCCGGCATCCCCCATAAGACCATCTCGGTGACCGTCATCGGCGCCGTGAGATATACCGGGAGCTTTATCCTGCCCGAGCATGCGAGGCTGGCAGACACCTTTACCCTGACAGGCGGTCTGCTGCCCGTATCGGACCTCAATAGCATCGTCATCCTGAGGCACGACAGGCTGATAACGACAGACTTTATTAACTACATACAGACAAAGGACGCTGTCTACAACCCATCCCTGGAGGACGACGACATCGTGTATGTACCGAAAGGCAACGAGCACCCGGACATCCGGTACATCAAAAAAATGGTACATAGCCTGAATTCTGGTGCTGCCAGATAAATGAAAGCCCTTTAAAAAACCAGCCCTGTTAAATCGGGAGGCCCACGCGGCGGGCATCCCGTTCAATATACGGGGGCTTGTATAATATCGCGTTGACAATCGGTCTGTTTCAACATATACTCCTCGACAGAAGAATAGTCATAGAGCCATGAAGGTCTTATTTGTACAGGACAACGCCATCAACGAGTCACTCGCCCTTACCGAGCTGGCAGGAGTGCTCAGAAAACAAGGCCATGACTACGATGTACTGATCGAAAGGGAAGAAAACAACCTGCTGAAGTCTGCGGGCTCTTACGAGCCGTCGATAGTAATACTACCCACCTCCATCACAAAGCCCGAATGGGGCATATCCACTGCCAGAAAGATAAAATCCGCCCTGCCGAAGGCCGTATGCATACTTACAGGCACCCATCCCACTTTTTTCCCGGGTGTCATAGACAACGAGGGCGTCGATGCCATTCTCAGGGGTGAAGTGGACTATGCAATACCAGAGTTCCTACAGAGGCTCGGTTCGGACGGCGACATCACCACCGTCCGCAGCATGTGGGTAAAGTACAAGGGAGATATCTATAAGAATCCCATGGGCCCGCTTACGGACTTGGACGAAATGCCCCTCCCGGACAGAGAGGTCTATTATAAATACAGGGTCATAAAAAACCTCCCCTTAAAAAGGTTCATCAGCGGCAGGGGGTGCCCGAATGTCTGCTCCTATTGCTTTAATCCCTCCCTGAAGAAGATCACGGAAGGCAGGGGCAGCTTCGTAAGGAAGAAAAGCGTAAGCCGCATGCTGGAAGAGATAGAATATATCATGAACAGGTACCCGCTCAAGCACGTCCACTTCTCCGACGACCTGTTCACCTTCGACGCGGGATGGACGACAGAGTTCTGCGGCCGATACGCGGAAAGGATAGCGGTCCCGTTCACGTTCAACAGCATGGTAAACAAGCTCGACGAGAGCACCATAAAGTCGCTCGCCCACGCCGGATGCACGGGCATCGCCGTTGGCATCGAAAGCGGCAACAGCGACATCAGGGTGAATGTACTCAACAAGAGGATATCCGACCAGGAGATCATCGACAAGTGTATGCTGATAAAGAAGCATGGGATACGACTGGCGACGTTCAACATGATAGGGAACCCCGGCGAGACCCTCGAAAATGTGTTCGAGACCATAGAGCTCAACAGGAAGATCAGGCCGGACAATCCGGTAATAACCATGTCGGTCCCCATAGAGGGCACAAAGCTTTACGAGTTCGCCATCGATCACGGGTACCTTGAACACGACTATACAATGGGCCTCGAAAGCTTTTTCGACAGGGAAAAGCCGATATATAGGACGCCGTACGCGGTCCAGTTCGAGAACCTGTTCTATACGTTCCCGTTCATCGTCAAACACGACAGTTTCTACAGGATTATGCCAAGGCTGTACAGCTCGGCGCTGCTGACGCCCCTCTTCAGATTAATGGCTCTCAACAAGCTGTACTACGTAAAGAAGTTCTTCGACGTCGGACTGCTGCCGTCCATCGTTTTCTATCTCCACACGGGCGGTCCCGCCAACTGGACCAATAACTACTCCTCCATCATGTGATGCGTCTCCCTGCGGTCTGGCCCTCTACCTTTAAAAATTTAGGCTCTTATCCCAAAAGTGATCATGGGACTGATAGAACAAAAAGAAAGAGTTTTCGACACTGCGAAGGGAAACACATCCGGACTGCCTGCAATGCTTCCGTGGTACTCTGCGTGGACTGCTTCTCTCTCGCTATGGAAATACGGAGACGTTATGGGCCGTACCCCCTTTACCGAAAAGAGCTTTGTTTTACGAGCAGAGGAGAAAACTCTTTCTTCATGATCACAAAGGGGAGAGGAACCAAAATCTATTTGAAACGTGCAGTTTTTCTGATAGTGTGAGTACATGGGCGTAGATCTGTCCGTTATAATACCCGTTTTTAATGAAGCCGAATCCGTTGGGAAGCTCTATGCAGAGCTCAAGGACGTCATCGGCCTGCACCACTACGATGCGGAGATCGTATTCGTCGACGACGGCAGCACGGATGCGACCCTGAAGAACCTGAAACGAATCGCGTCAGACGACCGCACCGTTAAAGTGGTGAGCTTCAGGAGGAACTATGGGCAGACGCCGGCGATGTCGGCAGGCATCGAAAACGCCGGAGGCCGCATCATAGTTACGATGGACGCCGATCTCCAGAACGACCCCCACGATATACCAGCCATGATTGCCCTGATAGAGAGCGGCTACGACCTTGTGAGCGGATGGCGCAAGCCCAGGAGGGACAAATTCCTGGTCAGGACGCTGCCTTCCATGGTCGCAAATCATATTATCGGCATCGTTACAGGGGTCAGGCTGCATGACTTCGGGTGCACCCTGAAAGCCTACAAGGCAGACATCCTCAAAGGCATAAAGCTGTACGGGGAGATGCACAGGTTCATACCCGTGTATGCGGCTGGGATGGGGGCATCCATTGCGGAGATACAGACACACCACAGACCGAGGCACTACGGCAAGACCCATTATGGCTTTATGAAGACGATAAAGGTGCTGCTCGACCTGCTCACGGTGAAGTTTCTCGCAGATTTTTCTACGAGGCCCCTGCACCTCTTCGGAGGCAGCGGCCTCATGTTCATGCTCGCGAGCTTTTTTATCGGCGTCTACGTCCTCTACGAAAAGTTCCATCTCCACGTCTTCGCCTACAGGAACCCGCTGCTCCTGCTCGCCGTATTCCTGTTTCTCATAGGGTTCGAGCTTATACTGATTGGTCTGATCGCAGAATTGATTATACGTCTCTATCACGAATCCATGAGCAATCCCGTCTATACGATCAAAGAAAAGATCAACCTTTGAGCTATGTGTGGGATATGCGGGATATACGGCCGAGCATCACCCGACGAGCTTATTGCGTCCACTCGAACGATGCTTGACACCATACGGCACAGGGGACCAGACCACCAGGGCATACACGGCTCGGATCGATGTGCTATCGGCGCGAACAGACTTGCCATCATCGACATCAGGTCCGGCGATCAGCCCATCCACAACGAGGACGGCTCCGTGTGGATCGTATACAATGGAGAGATTTATAACTTCAAAGAGCTGGCGAAGGGGCTGCTCTCAAAGGGTCATACCTTCTACACAAATACCGATACCGAGGTCATCGTGCACCTCTACGAGGAGTACGGCACCGAAGGATTTGAACGACTGAACGGGATGTTTGCATTCGCACTCTACGATAATAGCAGGAAAAGGCTCGTGCTTGCGAGAGACAGGGCCGGCATAAAGCCCCTCTACCACTGCGGCCTGTACAGCGGCGTCGCCTTCGCCTCGGAAATGAAGGCCTTGCTCTCCCTGAAGGACAGGTCATACGGTCTGAGCCTGCCCGGGGTAGCGCAATACCTCGCCTATGACTATACGCCCGGGAAAAACACCGTCGTAAAGGACATCTTTAGGATTGCGCCCGGGACGTGTCTGATCGGGTCAGGAAACGGCATCGAGGAAAAACGATTCGCGGGGATCAAGATCCGCACAGAGGAGCAGCCGACAGGCATCTCGCACAGCGAAAACGCCTATATTCTCCGACTGGAGGACGTGCTATCGAGTACCATGAAAGACCAGATGACGGCCGACGTGCCTGTTGGCATCTTTCTCTCCGGCGGTATCGATTCCTCAACCATCGCATACTTTGCATCAAGGATAAACCCTGGTATTCGCAGCTTTTCCCTCGCATTCGAGGATCCCTCCTTCGATGAGAGCAGGTACGCGAGGATGGTAAGCGATAAACTCGGTCTAACGCATCGTTCCGAGGTATTTGCATACGAGTCGTTCATCGGGCTGTTCCAGCATATTACAGACTTCATGGACGACCCCATCGCCGATCCTTCCGTCGTTCCGACATACGCCCTGAGCAGGCTGGCAGGCAGAAGTGTAAGGGTCGTACTCTCAGGAGAAGGCGGCGACGAGATGTTCGCTGGCTATCCGACATACATCGCACACAAGTTCGCCCCGCTGTACAACTCCCTCCCCAAATCGATACGGGAAAAAGTCATCGGTCCCCTGATAAGTCTTCTGCCGGTTTCACCGAAAAACTTCTCGCTGGATTTCATAGCGAAAAGGTTCATAGGCTCGGCATCTCAGCAGGTAATCGAGAGGCACACAGAATGGATGGGCGGATTCTCGTACGGAGAATTAGGCCTGCTGCTCAAAGAGGGAGTGTTTGCAAGCATCGAGCACTCGATATTCCGGCCCGCGGAAGAGATCGCAAAGCAGACGACGGGGCTATCGGACCCGGAGAGAGCGAACATCATGGACATATTTATGTACCTTCCCGACGACCTCCTTGCGAAGATCGACAGGGCGACCATGGCCGCATCCGTAGAATCGAGGGTCCCCCTCCTCGACAACAGGGTCATAGAGTTCTGCATGTCGCTGCCGTTCGAATACAAGCTCAGGGGCATCTCGCAAAAGCGTATATTGAAAAAGCTCATGAAGGACAAGCTGCCCGACGTCGTAATAGACAGGAAAAAGAAAGGCTTTGGGGTCCCGATTACACAATGGCTGCAGGGCGGCCTCGCCCACGAGGCAGAGGCGCTCCTCTCTCAGGAAGCGATCGAGGGCATGGACATCTTCAATCATGCCTACATAGCGCGGCTCCTGCGGGAGCATCTGCAGCGGTCCCACGATCACAGGAAGAAACTGTGGTCCATCATGGTGCTCGTCCGATGGCTGCAGAGATACAGGACATCCCTGGGCTTGTAGTCTCAGACTATTTACTTCGCATATACGGACGATCTGGTCTCCCTCAAGACCGTCACTTTGATCGTCCCGGGATAGCTCATTTCCTTCTCGATCCTATCTGCAATCTGCTTGCTCAACAGCGGTATCTCGTCGTCGCTCACCTTGTCGGGCGAGACGATGACCCTTATCTCCCTGCCTGCCTGGATGGCGTAAGCCTTGTCGATCCCATCGAACGAGGTCGAGAGCCTTTCGAGGTCCTGCAGCCTCTTGACATAAGCCTCGTACATCTCCCTTCGCGCCCCGGGCCTTGCTGCCGACAAAGCGTCCGCCGACTGAAGGAGTATGCCGAGGAGGCTCGTCGGAGTATCGTTGTGGTGCTGCTCTATCGCTTCGACGACCTTGGGTGGCTCGCCGTACTTCTTGGCGAGGTTCGCGCCGATCACGGCATGCGATCCTTCCACCTCGTGATCGACGGCCTTCCCTATGTCATGCAGGATACCCGCCCGCTTGGCATGCTTGATGTTCAACCCGAGCTCTGCCGACATTATGCTGAGTATGAATGCGACCTCCATCGAGTGCTGGTATACATTCTGGGCATAGCTTGTCCTGTACTTCAGTCTTCCTATGAGCTTCACAAGCTCGTTGTGTATGCCGTGCAGCCCGAGATCGAACAGCGCCCGCTCCCCGGCCTCCTTCATGCTCTTCTCTGTCTCCTGCGATGTCTTGTTCACGATGTCCTCTATCCTTCCGGGATGGATCCTACCGTCGGCTATGAGCTTTTCTATCGACAGCCTCGCTATCTCCCTTTTAACGGGATCGTGTCCGGAAATCACTATCGCCTGCGGCGTATCGTCAACGATTATATCGACGCCCGTGGCCGCCTCTATCGCCCTTATGTTCCTGCCTTCCCTGCCTATGATTCTGCCCTTCAGATCGTCGTTCGGGAGATCGACGGTCGTAACCGTATGCTCCTGTGCATACTCGCCGGAGTATCTCTGGATGGCAACCGAAATAATCTCCTTTGCCTTGGCCTCAGCGGTCTGCTGTGCCTCGTCCTCGATCTGTTTCAGCATCTTCCCTATGTCGTGCTTCGCCTGCTCCCTTACACTGTCCATGAGCAGTTGTTTTGCCTCGTCCGTCGTAAGCCCCGATATGCGCTGGAGCTCGATGCTGATCTCGTTGAACTTCTTCTTATACTCTTCCTCTTTGGTAGAAAGGCTGCGTTCAGATACATTGACATTCCTCTCTCTCCTCAGAATATCGGCCTCTTTCTTGCTTATGATATCTTCTTTTTTCTCAAGGTACTCCTCCTTCTGCAACAGTCTCTTCTCGAGTGAAACGAGCCCCTGTCTCCTGTCCTTTGTCTCTTTCTCAAACTCGGCCCTCAATTCAAGAAGATTGTTCCGCGCATGCAGTGCTGCTTCCTTCTTTATATACTCCGCCTGCTTATTGGCGGAATCGAGGATCTCCCCGGCCTTTTGCTCCGACTGCTTTATCTTTGATTTGCTGATGGCTCTATCAAGATACGTAGCCATCACATAGCCGAATACAGCGCCGGCAAACCCGATGCCGATGGCTTCCAATATTTTTATCATACTCTTTGCTCCTTGGTAAGGATATCCGTCTCGGTAAATACAACATCGACAGGAATATCCCACTTGTTATTTTTTATTTTATCCACGACACACCTCTTGAAGGAAAAACCCGCCTTGATGGTTTTTTTGTCGAGCGTACATAAGAACCTATCATAGTATCCTTTGCCGTACCCTATTCTGCTGCCGTAAAAATCAAATGCGATACCGGGTACGATCACGACATCTATCCGTTTCTCCAAAAAGAACTCCGGGTGTGCCGGCTCCTGTATTCCGTACCTTCCGCGCTTCAGGGGCATGTCCATCCTGTAAAGCACAGGATAAATGCTATCCTCCCTCATATACGGCAGCAATACGATCTTCCCACTCTCGAACGCATCGGCCATGACCATGGCTGTGTCGGGCTCATTGTTGACGGACAGATAGCACATGATCGATCTCGATCCCTTATAGAGAGAAGATTGGAGGAATAATGCCTGTACCCTTGTGCTCGATTCCCTGTAATCGCCAGCGTCCATCGTCTTCCTGCATTCCAGCATGCTGCTTCTTATAACGGACTTATTATTCAATTTTGGCATCTTATTGTTACTGGAGTCAACGCCCTACGATAAACGTCTCCGTCATATCGAGACCTTGGTTTCTATCATCTTGATCAGCTCTTCAATCTTGGTCTCAAGGTATTGTATTCTTTCTTTATACTTGTTTTCGGCCTTGAAAAGCTCGTCCGCGATATTCATCGATGTCAGTATGGAAAGTATAGAGGTGTCCGAGATATTGGCTTCTCCCATGGTTGCCTTGAGTTTGTTCTCAACATACGAGGCCACCCTGTCTACATATTCCTGTTCGTCCTCGCTCGTCACAACAAGCTCGATGCCAAGTATATTTATGGTGTAAGACTTTTTCAATAATCCCTGCCTTTAAAGGCTCACTTCATCCAGTGTATTGATCAGCCTGTCCACCTTCGCGATCGCCTCTTGCTTGAACTGTACAAGCTCATCCCTTTCCTTCCTCATCTCCTCTACTTTTATTTTGAGCGTGCTATTCTCCTCCTTCAATGAGACACACTTGTCTATCAGCGTACTGATCTTGCTTTCCAGTTCGTTAACCTTATCGATCTCCATTTTGCTCTCCTTTCCTTACATTTCCCATCTATTCTTCTCATAATACTTCATGGTAAATAATGCAAGCATAAAAACATACCGCACGCCTTTTTTACCTGAAATGTGGCCGCTATGCAAAAATACATTGCACTGCAAATCTATTGACATGTTTTGAAAACTGCCGAAATATTCCCTATATTTAAAAATATAGGAGGAAAAGTATGAGCAAAAGGTCGGTTCTGACCGTACTGGTTTTGCTATCACTGCCCGGTATGGTCCTGGCAAAAGGCGACTACAAGGCACTCGGCGGCTGGGTACATCCCGGATATGAGACCATAAAAGAGAACGGCTATCAGGGCGTCCAGACGTGCGCAATGTGTCATCCGGACGCACTGACGGAGATTACACAGACAGTGCATTGGTCCATGGCTACGCCTATCAGAAACGTTCAGGGGTTACCTAACGGCTCATGGTGGGGGATGATCGACAGGGAATGCGCCCTTGCAGGGTCATTGGCGGTATCGAACTGGACGGCCTCGACAAACGGAAGGTTTACCGTAGAAGCCGCGGGCTGCGGCCTATGCCACATCGGCTCATTGCCGATGCCGCCGCTCCCCCCGGGGAAGCCTCCAACAGATGCACAGGCAAACACGGTCGACTGTCTCGTGTGCCACGCAAAAGATTACAACTGGAAAGAGAGGGCAACCCTTGTTACAGATGCAACCGGCACTCACTGGGGGCAGGACAAATCACTTCAAGCAGCGCTCAGTATAACAAAGGTCCCAACAAACGAGGCATGCTTACGATGTCACGAGCATGCGTTCTCTTATGATTACAAAAGAGGCACTCCCTATACACCGAAGACCGATGTTCATGCAAAGGCAGGGCTTGAATGTGTAACATGCCACGTTACAGAACATCACAAATTGCCAAAGGGCCAGTATGAATCCGACATGGCTGCTAATGATCTGCCCGATGTAAAGGTTACATGCTCGAATTGTCATGGCAATACACCGCATCCGGGTAAGATTGGAAAGATACTGAATGAACACACGGTAAGAATAGCATGCCAGACGTGTCATATACCCGTTGTATCCGGGATATCATACGAGAACTGGGGGGAACCTGTAAAAGATACGATACATGGGAAATACAGTGAACTTTCAAAATACGATAAGATCCCTTCGATTCCAGGGCTCTATGTTCCTACGGTAAAGATAGAAATGGGACATCCCACCTATATCTGGAGAGTCCCCAATACAGAATATCATCAAGATGTACAGAGCTGGATGGCATTTCAAATATCAAGCATCAAGACGCCCGGTGCACAGATATACCCCGTAAGGGGATTGACACAGGTAATGTTGTTTGATAAAAAACTCAAGATGTGGGAGGCGCCCGGCATGGGCTTCCTGAAAGACAACTCTCAGATGGCGAACTTCCCGCTGCTGCTTGCACCGAACAGGGAGGTGTACAACAAGACGGGCGATGTGAAGGCAGCTATAGACGCGGGCATGCGGCCGTTTGCGGCGATGGGATTCACGTGGAGCGGTGAATGGATGCCGATGCAGGTCCCCGGGACATCCTATATCTCTGTAAATCATGCTATAAAGAAGATAGGGCTTTCCTGCAACAAATGTCATTCGACACACGGTGTAATGGACTTTAAGGCGCTTGGATATTCACAGGAGCAGATCAAGGAGCTCGAGAAAGCAAAGTAATTTTCATCCGGAGGGCGTTCCGGAAAACGCGGGACGCCCTGTTTTTTATCACTTTGCCCTAAAGATTTCTCCGGTCTTTATTCTTTTCCCATTCGCATAGCTCAATGCATCCATAGACCTGCCACCGGCGGGCCTTACCGATCTTATCACGAGGGTACCATCTCCGGTCGCGACATGGATGCCGACCTTATCTATCTTAACGATTGTACCGGGGGGCCCGGCGTTCTCTCCGACGACGTACTCCGTGTCCAATACCTGAACAACGCTGCCCCTGTACATGGTCCATGCAGTGGGCCACTCAACCAATCCTCTCACGGCATTGCAAAGCTCCATGGAAGGCCTCGCAAAGTCGAGCTTTCCTTCTTCCCTGTTTATCTTCGGAGCGAAGGTCGCGAGCTCGTGCCGCTGCGCAACGGGCTCTATCCTCTTTTGATCGATCAAAGAAAGCGTCGTCAGCAGCACCTCGGCTCCGGTCCTCGAAAGCCTTTCGCCAAGTGTTGTCGCATTGTCCGTGGGCCCGATCGATACCTCCTCCTGCATATATATGGGACCGCTGTCCATGCCTTCGTCGAGCAGCATCACGGTCACGCCCGTCTTTTCATCACCGTTCATAAGGGCCCTCTGTATGGGGGCAGCGCCCCTGTATCTCGGCAAAAGGGAAGGGTGCAGGTTCAGGCAGCCGTGAACGGGCATCGAAAGGATCCCGGGTGGTATAAACTTGCCGTATGCCACGACAACAATCGCATCCGGCGCATGCCCCCGTATCCATACGGAAACTTCGCTATTATCCCTCAGCGTAACCGGGGTCATCGTATCGATGCCGTGCCGGTTTGCAAGTTCAGCAACAGGCGTAGGCCTTGTCTCAAGCCCCCTGCCCGCAGGTTTCTCCCGATTTGTCATTACGCCGATAACACGGTGCGATGATTTTATGAGAGCGTCCAGCGAAGGTATGCTGAACGCGGCACTGCCCATGAATATAATGTTCACGGAATAGTGTGTAGACCTTCAACAAAAAAAATGCAAATAAAACGCCCCCGCCAAAGACGGGGGCGTCATGAACAAACTTTTCAATCTTTCTTTACGCTCTTAGAGGAACAGAGGTGCCATGACAAGGGTAACCGTCGCCAGTAATTTGATGAGAACATGGAGCGATGGGCCTGCCGTGTCCTTGAATGGGTCACCTACCGTGTCTCCTACGACCGCTGCCTTATGTGCATCGGAACCCTTGCCGCCCAATGCACCGGTTTCTACGTACTTCTTTGCATTATCCCATGCACCACCGCCGTTGTTCAACACGATCGCAAAGAGTACACCCACGATGGTTGCGACCATAATGAAACCTGCAACCGCCTGTGCACCGAAGCCGAACTCCCTGAATATCAATCCCACGAGAATCGGTGAAAGTATAGGTAGGATACCTGGGAGTACCATCTTCTTCAGTGCTGTTTTTGTAACGATATCGACCGTACGTCCGTAATTCGGTTTTGACGTGCCTTTCATAATACCGGGGTTTTCCTTAAACTGTGCCCTGACATCGCTGATGACCGAATAGGCCGCTTTCCCAACAGCCGCTATCGCCAATGACGCAAATATGAATACAAGCATCGCGCCGAGTAACCCGGCAACGAATACATGCACATCCGCAAGGTTAACAGTATGTGCTTTATCGTAAATATGCTGTGCGGTCTGCCCTATAAAATCCTTCGACTTCTGCATCAGCTCGCCTACATCATCAAGATACGCATTGAAGAGCAGGAATGCCGCAAGTGCCGCACTACCGACTGCATAGCCTTTTGTCAATGCCTTTGTCGTATTTCCGACAGCATCGAGCTTGTCTGTCTTTTTCCTGATCGCTTCCGGCTGATCGGACATCTCGATGATACCGCCTGCATTATCGGTTATCGGACCGAAGGTATCCATGGCAAGGATGTAAGCGGATGTCGAAAGCATACCCATGGTCGCGATCGCCGTACCAAAAAAACCACCGCCTATTATAGCACCGCCTGCCGGGTTATTGGCAAATTCAAGTGCGCTGCCCTTTAGTCCGAAGTAGTAAGACATAATCAAGGCAATGCCTATTACTATGGCTGGCAGCACGGTATTCTCGAGTGCAACCGCAAAACCGGTTATAATGACGGTCGCAGGTCCCGTTTTTGCGGACTCTGCAATCTCTTTTACCGGCCTGTATCTGTATTCTGTATAGTACTGCGTGATGAACACAAACAGAATACTCGTTACAATACCGACCAACCCTGCGTAGAAAAACCACATATTGTTGTTCAGCAAAAGGTCTGTTGCGGCCCAAAAACCCACTGCCGCAAGTATACTGGTAAGGTAATACCCTTTATTGAGTGCCTGCATCGGCTCACCGTCTTCCTTCGTCTTAACAACGAGTACGCCAAACATGGCTGCAATAAGACCGAATGCCCTTGCAAGCAGAGGGAATAAGATGCCATTGATTCCAAAATGCTGATAAAGCGCTATACCGAGGATCATGGCTCCGATGTTCTCGGCAGCGGTCGACTCAAACAGGTCAGCGCCCCTTCCTGCACAGTCGCCGACATTGTCACCGACAAGGTCCGCTATGACCGCAGGGTTTCTCGGGTCATCCTCTGGAATGCCTGCCTCTACCTTACCGACAAGGTCTGCACCGACATCTGCCGCTTTGGTATAAATACCGCCGCCGAGCTGTGCAAACAATGCAACAAAGCTGGCTCCGAACCCGTATCCGACAATCATATAGGGTACATGTGTCGGGTTTGAAAGTCCGCCGTAGAGCAGGAACAATATGGATATACCGAGCAGGCTCATTGCTACAATGGTTATACCGGAAACAGCCCCGCCGCGGAGCGATACCTTCAATGCTTCATCGAGGCTCCGGGTTGATGCTGCTGCGGTTCTCACATTCGATCTGATCGCAATGTGCATACCCACATACCCTGCGAGGGCTGATGAGAAAGACCCGAAGATAAAGGCTATGCCTGTTTTTACGGCAAGGCCTGAATCGTGCTGCACGCCAAGATATATGCCAACGATTATAAGAGCCGTCAGGACCGCAAGAGAAATAATCGTTTTATACTGCCTGTTCAAGAATGCGACAGCACCTTCTTTTATCGCATTGCTGATCTCCTGCATCCTCGGTGTCCCCATATCTTTCTTTAAAACCCAACGTGCCAGCCAGCCTGCGTACCCCAGTGATACGAGACTGACCCCGACAATGAAAGTCAATATTATTTGAGCTTCCTGTGCCTGTGTCATATTTCCTCCTTTTTAAGTTTTATATATTTTTTGCACGTACTGACAAAACTGTCTGCCGTATCTATACCTTTAAACCTTAAAATTATTAATGTCGCCTCCACGAAAGTCCACCCCAGAAAGATGCCTGTTACGATCTCTCGTGCGGACGGTACAAAAAATTGTATACACCATACAATAAATATACCACCTGCTTCATACAAAGTGAACCGCATGTCAATCAAAAGTAACAACGTTGTACTGCACTGGGCAAAAGTCAGGAGCAGTTCGGACCTCTGGTAGGCATCGAAATGGATGGCCGTTGCACCGCCCATGGCATAGGAATAGATAAAAGGGAGCATTGCGGGCAGCAGGGTAAGCTGGTTTATGGTGGAGGATGTTATGTTCATGAGGCCCATGGTCGCGCCTTCTTTCTTTTTGGCCCAGTAAAAGGCACTCAGCTTTTCAGGGAACTCCGACAGAAACGGAGATAACCATTGAATGAAGATAAACTCGGAAATGCCGGCGGTCAGTGCAATGCCCTTCATACTCTCTATAAATGGGTCTACGACGAATACCAGGCCGGCCCCTCCTATAATAAACAGCAGGATTATCGTTGAAGTCCGGTAACCGCCTTTCATGCCGACAATCTTTGCGGGTATGTATTCCATGTGGGATTGTTCTTCTCTTTCCTTTGAGGGAAGCCTCGTAAGAAAAAACAGATAAACAAGGTATATCAGCAGCATGACGACGCCGTCTACGATGCTTAAACTCCCTTTGAGATAAACGATGAAAAGGTACACAACGCCTATTCCAAAGAAGACGACTTCTACGGAATGGGCCTTTTCTATATGGATTGTCGAACCATTCCTGCGCTTTCTGTTGTAAAAATACGACACGAAGAACACAAGCGGCAATCCCACCCCCGTCAGCAGGCGCAAAGAGCCGGTCAGGTTTGCAAGCATTAAATGCACCTCTTTATGCCATGCAAGGTCCGCCTCAACCATGAATTCCGGGGCCGTCTGGAACCATGCGAGGAGTGCAAGGGCAAGCCCCTGCGATATAAAATATTGGGCGGATTCCGCCGACCATGCGATGATCAGCGCAAGCGCAACAAGAGCGGGAAATGTCCACAGTGCATGCAGTGCACCTACATTTCCATTGCTCATAAAAACAGGGATTATAGGAGAGAACCAGTGCATAGAAAATCGGTAACTTTAAAAGCGCAGTAAGTCAAGCAAAAAGGGGCAGGCACGTTGGTGCCTGCCCCTGCATTTCATATTTGACTCTTTCCTTACGGTGCAATCACCCACATTCTTGCACTTGTACCACCGCATTCCTCATCGGTATAGATAAGCTGCGATGGAGCTATGCCAATACCGTTAGGACAGTTCATCGGACTTGTTGCTGACGGTACGAGGGCGGTTACATGTCCCAGAGGGTCTACACGGAACAGTGCGTTGTAGCCATCGTCTACGACAATGATGTCGCCGAACATATCAAACCCTATACCTTCGAGTCCATTGGGCCCAAAAGCCGATGCAGGCACATAGGTGCTTACCGGACCACCCGTTGATGCGTTCACTATATCTATGCGTCCGTTTGGACTGTTATAGACGCTTACATAGAGGTTTCCATTATGGTACGCCATCTGATAACAATGGGTTCCCGTTGCAAAACTGGGGGTCAGTGTAGTGCCGTCCCACTTTGCGATAGTGCCGCAGTTGTTTATGAACAGGTTGCCGCTGTTATCGTATGCAAGACCTGATGCACCACTGTTAAATGTGCCCAGAGGAAACACCGTGCTTGTAACACCTGTTGAAGAAACATTAATAACACTGCCGCCCCATGAGCCCACAGTAATATTCCCTGTAGGGTTTGCTATTACCGAAGCCCCACGGCCTTCAATCTGAGCAAGTACCTTCATAGCCCCGTCAGACCTTATTTCCAATATAGCGTCCCCATAAGATCCGCCAAACCAGTCGTTTACAGCATAGATGTCGCCCTGAGCAAACCCCGTATCATACGAGCCTGCAAACCCTGCTGCATACGTGCTTGTATTGCAAGCACTGTTTACATGGTACACCAATCCGTCAGAAGGCGCGCCTACAAATAATCCGCCGGAGCCGTCAGGAATAACGGATGAATTCTGATGCGAAGCACTTCCAAAGACTGCACACATTGCACTTGCAGCCCCGCCTGTTGCTAATGGTGCTGTATACAGGGTTGAATTTGCAGCCCTTGTTACCAGCATAGATGTTCCTGATATGCCGATGCCATAGGGTCCTGTGATGCCTGTTACATAGCTGTTTGTAACTGCCCCGATGAGACCTGTCACAACAATCTTCGATATTGTATTGTTCGTCTTGCACGCAACATAGAGATATCCGCTTCCATCTGCTGCGATACCGTAAGGTGCTGATGGCAGGGCCAAGCTTAATGTAAGATTCGCTGCAATTAAGGTCGTAGTATTGATCTTCGTAATAGTACTTGAACCGCTATTGGCTACGTACAGATAGCCGTTTGAATAGGTCACACCTACCGGGGCATTGAGCAAGCTATTGCCGGGCTTGATGACATACCATACATTGCTTGTTGTAGGATTAATACCAACCACGGTATTGTTGTAGCTGTCTGTTACGATGAGGTTTCCGTTGTTGTCCATGGTAATGCCTGCCGGGTCCGCAAGCGTACAAGACGCGCATGACGTAGTTGCCGGTACTATCTTTGTCGTCCAGCCTGTTGCATTATCAACCGCGAATACACCTGCATTGTCAGCCACATAGAGCTTGCCGGTTGCACTGTCGTATACCACTCCCTGGGGGCCTGTCAAAGACGCTGCTGGAAACTGTGTTATATATCCTGACGGAACTACCCATTCGTTGATTGCATTGCTCATCTGCTTATTGACAAGCACTGCCATGCTTGCCTGATAAGGCGAAGATGACGATGGATTGCCGCACCCTATAACAGAGATCTGTGTTGCGCTATAGCTCGTCAGCATTGCTGGTGAGCCGTCACAGTAGACTGTCGGGCTTGCCGTGAAATTTTCGCCGGTTATTGTTATAACTGTGTTGAATGATGCCATTGTTGGATTCAATCCAGTGATGACAGGTGATGGACTTAAAGGGCCTGCCGGGCCGGCTGTTCCGGTTCCACCAGTTGCACCTGTGGATCCTGTTGCGCCTGTTGCGCCCTTCGATCCGCTGCATCCTGCCATGACTACCATGGCAAGCAACCCGAGAATAATTAGTTTACTAAATGCCTTTGTCTTCATTGTAACCTCCTTTTAGGTTAGTTTTAGGATAGCAGATTCAAATCGTCTATGATATGGATCACATTTCATGTATTTTCATTCATGTCAATATAATTGCAATGGTTGTTACAATAAATCGCATTACGCTTTTATCATATACTTTATATCAAGTATGTCTTTCAGATGCCGTAAAAATATATCCGTAATATGCGCATCGAACTGTGTGCCTGCATTCGATTTTATATATTCGACTGTTTGATCAACAGGAAGGGCGTCCCGGTACGGCCTTTTGATGGTCATGGAATCGAAAACATCGGCCAGTGCGGTTATCCTCCCTTCTACAGGAATACTGTCTGTCTTCAATCCATGCGGATAACCTGTTCCGTCCACCCTCTCGTGGTGCGTGAGCGCCACCTTTCCCGCCATCTCAAGCAGTCTGACACCGCTGCTATGAAGAATACGGGCACCTACTATCGTATGTCTTTTTATCTGCTCAAACTCCTCTGGCGTCAGTGCCGAGGGCTTCAAGAGTATGGAGAGCGGCACACCGATCTTACCGACATCGTGCAAACTGCTTGCGAGGTAGAACGTCTCAACATCATCCTTTGAAAATCCCATGGCATTGGCCATAATCATGACATACCTGCTAACCCTTACATTATGCTCCCCGGTATCGACATCCATGTATTCGACCGCTTTTGACAGCCTGTAGATTATATCACTGTTTGCCTCTTTTAAGTCTGAATTAACCTTCTGGAGCTCCTGGGTCTTCTCCAGGATCTTACTGTTCAGACCATCGATATGTTTCTTTATCTTCAAAAGATTGCCGACCCTTACAATCAGCTCGGAACGGTCGATCGGCTTTGTCAGGAATTCATCCGCTCCCGCAGAAAGGGCGTTTATCTTATCGTCCGCATCGTCGAGCGCTGTTATCATTATCACCGGTATCGTAGAATAGTATTCATCCGACTTGATATTCTTGCAGACATCCATACCATTCAGGCCCGGCATAACAACGTTTATTAAAGCTATGTCCGGATGCAGCGTTCGTATCTTTTCGAGCGCCTGTATGCCGTTGTTCGCGCTTATCGTATGGTAGCCAAGCGGCGATAGGGTCGCATCGATCAGCTCTATGTTCTGTGGCATATCGTCCGCCACCAGTACGATGGAAGGACGTACCTTGGCGCCCTGCTCGACGGCGCCACCGTACTTGTTCAGCATTTCGAGTATGTCTTTTATATGAAACGGCTTGCTTACATAATCATCGCAGCCTGCCTGGGTAAAGCGGGCCCTGTCGCCTTTCATTGCCGCCGCCGTAAGGGCTATCACGGGGATCCTGCCGGTCTTCGAGCTCGCTTTTATAAGTTTGGTAAGCGTCATTCCGTCCATTCCGGGAAGATTTATGTCCATAAAAATAAGATCAGGGAGGTGATCGTTAATCATCCTCATAGCCGATAAACCGTTCCCTGCCTCTATAACGCTGTGCCCCCTGAGCTCGAGTATATCCCTTATGAGCCTCGCGCTCTTGCTGTCATCTTCAACGATCAATATTCTCATTGAGCCCCCTGTCAGAGATCTTATGTATCTCATTGAGTAGTTTTTGCCTGTCGATTGGTTTTAATATAAATGCCGACGCACCAAGCTTTAATGCGTCCCTACCTTCCTCGAACGAGGAGACAACGATAACAGGGATACTTTTTGTTTCAGGAGATTCCTGTAATGATTGAAGCACAAGCCATCCGTCCTTTTTGGATATGAAAAGATTCAATGTGATAATATCGGGCTTAAAGATCGCAACCTCCGAGAGTGCCTGCTCGCCATCACCCGCGACTTCAACGACATACCCTGCATCCTGAAGATAGCCTTCCATCAATTTCGCTATAGATTTGTTATCTTCCACGATAAGGACCTTGTTTCCATTGAGCTTCTTACCAGTGACCGCGGCATGCGACAGACTTGCGCTGTGTCTTATATTGGATGGAATGGTAAAGATAAACCTGCTTCCCTTCCCCACCCTGCTCTCGACCCAGATCTCGCCGCCGTGCAATTCCAGAATTGCCTTTACTATAGAAAGCCCCAACCCCGTGCCCTCATGTATGGACGGGTGGAGCTGCCGGATCTGGGAGAAGGGATAAAACAGCCCCGATATGGCCTCTTCCGGAATCCCAATACCCGTGTCCTCGACAGTAAACATGATATCGTCGTTCGATCTGCCCGCTATAATCTTTATACTCCCGTTATCGGGTGTGAACTTGATCGCATTGGTAAGTAGATTATAAAGCACCTGCTTTATCTTCCTTTCGTCTGCATAGACAATCTCTGTGCCGCCACGTACCTCGTACGTAAGATTTATGTGCTGCTTCAGTGCACGCTCTTTTACGATAGAAATACTCTGCTCGACAACGTCCCTGACATAAAAATCCGAGGGCTCGAATGTCATCTGTCCGGATTCGACGCGGGCAAGATCGAGTATGTCATTGATAAGCAGGAGCAAATGTTCTCCGGCCTCAAAGATATCCTTTATGTAATCTTCCTGCTTTTGATTGAGGGTGCCAAAGTTCCGCTCGAGCAATACCTCTGAAAAACCCATAATGGCATTGAGCGGCGTTCTCAGCTCATGGGACATACTGGCAAGGAAGTCAGACTTCGCCTTGTTTGCCTTGTCAAGCTCTCTATTCTTAATCTCCAATTCACGCTGTATCTTCTTCAAAAAGCTTATATCGGTGAAAATACCAATCTTCCTGACAAGCTCTCCATCCTCTATAACAGGCGCACCGCTTATGACAATGGGTATCGTTTCGCCATTTTTCCTGGTAACGTCGATCTCGTACGTGGATGATTTGCCCTCGTACCGCTTCTCGAATTCCTCCGCAAGAATTTTTTTGTTGTCCTTGTCAAACAGATCGAATATCGATTTGCCGATAACCTCTTCTCTCGTATAGCCCAGCATAGCCGTAAAAGAAGGATTGACGTCCACTATGTTATCGTCCTTATCAAGCACACAGAGGCCGTCATGCATGTTATTGATATAGAATTCCTTTCTTTTTATGCTCCTGTTCTGACCGTCGATAGCCGTCTTTTGCCTGTGGTTGTAGAAAACAACGGCAATAATCAGCAGGAGCGACCCGGTAACGGACACATACAGGATGGTATCTTCCCTGACAGGTATTGCTGCGTAACGGCTCAATAGTATAACAAACACCGCAAACACTATCGATGCGATAAAAAAAATCTTTAAGTCTCTGTCAAGTTTTATCATAAAACCCTTCCAAAGACAGCTTCTGTTGCGTAGTTTTCGACAATTCAATCCTGCAATACTCGAATGTCAGCCATACATGATATACACAATTTAAACATGCAAAAGTCAAGTTTTTTGGTTTTCTGCAGTACAACCTTCGCCATAGAGTGACAATCGTGATAGACTTTAACATCCGTTGTGCAAAAAAATCACAACTGAATATTGTAACTATCTAATAAACAAAGACTCTGTTTTTGGCACATAAAATGCTTAAGTTATTGATTGCAAATATATGGAGGCAAAGATTATGTGGCTTTTAAAGTTTACCTTTATAGCATTGGGTGTGGTTTATGAATTAGTGCACTATGCTGTAACAAATTTGTACAATGGCGTAAGCAGAAAAGTATCGGCTTATCTCTATAAGCCGAACAAGGGACATGCATAAGTCCGCATTCTCATCGCGTCATCCACGACTTGCTTTTCAGCGTGGCAAAGGCATAGGGAAATATCCATTGTAGCGTGAATATAGAGACATAAGAATAGAGAATGCCATAGATAAAATCAGAATTCTTCTCGGCCCTGATATAGTACAGCATGTAGAGGAAAGAAATCAGTCCTACCACCGATAGATACCTGAAAATGTTTGCTGGATAGATCGCGAGATTGATGAAAAGAAACATTATCGCATAATACTGAAACGGGTACCGGAGATTAACGATTACAAAATTCACGAAAGGCAGGATCCTGTGTCTCTCCCTGTACCTTCTCATAATAAAAGTCGAAAGGATAATCGATTCCCTTATGTTGCTTCTTTCCCACCTGAGATACATCCTTGTCAGTTTATGGTATGTCGTGGGGACCTGCGTATGCACCACTGCATTGTTTTGATAGATTGTATAGAAACCTTTCCGCAGCACCATATTCGTCAACGCCCTATCTTCGCCATAGGTACATACCTCGCCAAGAAATATCTCGTGAAGCCATTGCTCTTCAACCTGTCTTACAATATCGGCCCTGTAAGCCGAAAAAGCGCCCGGACAGCATAAAACAGCGCCGTAGGTAGACTGGCACGCCCTCGTAAAATCAAACGACAGGATAAAGCTGACACCGAGCATTCTTGGTATGATACCTTCGTACCTGTTCAACACTTTCACATTTCCAGCCACCGCGCCGATCCGTTCGCTCTTTAAAAACGGGGCGACGATATTATGGAGGGCACCCTTTTCTATGATACTATCAGAGTCTATCGTTACGAATATTCCCCCTTTTGCCTTTTTAAACCCGTTGTACAGGGCATGGCGCTTCCCCATATTACGGGGAAGTTTTATCAACTCGACATTATCGGGGTACCTTGCCCTTGCCTTTTGCATGTATAAAAACGTATCGTCCTTAGAGCCATCGTCCACACATATGACCTCTAACCTATCGCCTGGGTAGCCCGATTCTATGGCGGCCTTGATTGCCTTCTCGACAAGTGCGCCCTCATTGTATGCCGGGATTATGACGCTGACCTTCGGGAGGGGGGCGTACTGTGCTGCGGTATAGGGCTTATATCGTATCCATAAGAACGTCCTGAAAAGAAGATACAGCAGCGTGACCGTAGAATAGCTTATGGATGCATAGGTAAAAAAGCTGAAGACCTTGCCCTGAGCTATGGTAATTTCCCATATTTTTACGAACGAGCCATAGTAGACAGATACAACTACAAAACCCGCGACAACAATCAGTATACCTATTTTCAATACCGGGTCGAAAAACTTCATTTTTTCAGGCAGACTATCTGGCCCGTGACTTCCCCCGGAACACTCGGCTTTCGATGTAACGTCCGTATTATCGATCATCCCGGCATCTCTTGTGTTAACAATTTCCTCGGCCATATCACCGATACCTAATATCCAGTCATCGCAAAGTCAAGTTTTAAGGCGGGGCCGCTTCCTTCCGTTATAGAGCGGTCCTACAGCCCTCCACCCTCCACAACAAAGTACACGTCCCCCCCTCTCATTAACGATGTATCTCCACCTTTGTTCCATACCATCATATCGGGCCCTAAAACAACTATTGACATTACTGTTGAAAATCATTATCGATAATAAAAATGGAAACGACAAATACACTACAGGACAATAAGGCACGGCCCAACGCTCTGCAGCCGCTCTCCACTCTTAAAGCGGGAGAAAAAGGCATTGTCAGACAGATCTCGGGCGGCATGGGTTTTCTCAAGAAACTCATAAACATAGGCATACGCACGGGGAGCACCGTCAAGGTCTTGAACACATCGGCGGGCCCTATAATCATCGCCGCAGAAGGAACAAAGGCCGCGATAGGGAAAGGGGTCGCATCGAAAATATTGCTCGAGGTAATAAAAGAGTAGCCACCAATCTGGTAAATCTTTGCATGTCCTTGACACGACATAAATGGTTCTGTATATTGAAAAAAAATAAAAGGAGGCTTTCTCTATGAGGCTTGTAACCAGACAGAGAACGAAGCTATTTGCACTATCAACGCTCATATACTCGATAATGCTCTTCAGCGGTTGCAGTGGAGGACCCGGCTATGTACCCCCGGGCGTTAACAACAGTACGTGCTCACAAAATCTCTCCTCCGATATGAAGAAACTGCTCGGCTGCCCAACACAGGCTGCCCAGCAGCCGACAACGCCCACGGTCAATCTGCCTCCTCCGATCATAATAGCGAACGGCGGTACGTACGCCTCATGCTCCACGATCGCCAATACGGGCCCGATCAGCGTAAACATAACCGCGACAGACTTCCAGACCAAAGGTGCGGTAGCGGGTGCGACGGTAGCGTTCTTTACAAGCACATCGAACACGATCGGCAATGCTGCCCCGGACTTCACAGCCACGACCGGGGCCGACGGCACAGTCACCGTGACGCTTCCGACGGGTACCCCGTTTGTGGCAAAGGCGTCCATGTCGTCCTATCAGGACACCTACCAGTTTGGCGACATCCTTTCCGCAAATCAAGCGGATACGCTCTTTCAGGTCCTGATCATCTCGTCCGGCACCGTAAGCCTCGTCAGCGCGCTGGCGCATGCAACACAGGACTGGTCGAACGGCGCCATAGCGGGGACCGTGTGGGACTGCAACGGCGACCCGATAGAGAACGCCATCGTCTCGGTGGTCGATGTAAATACGGGCAAACCTGTTGCCACCAATATGATCTACTTCAAGACCGCGGCAGGTCTGGGAGACATCCCGGATCCCACGCTTACGATGACATCGAGCGACGGAATATTCGTTTCTTTAAACACCCCGCCGGGAGACTATTACGTGGTTGCGACAGGCGTGCTGTCCGCAAGCGATACTACCACGACCGTGCTCGGACAGAGCTATGCGGAATCAATCAAGAACTCTGTAAGCATATCGAATATTCAGCCGCCATCGGCCCCATGATACCTCCGATGAAAGAGTCCAATCCCATGCGCATGTCTTCTTTGGCAAGCCCCTGCCATACAGGGGCTTGTTTTTTAAGAGGATTTTACCCATGAAGCATATACCTGTCGCTACAAAAAAAAGGATAGAGATAATCGATGTTACCTCGGAGATAAACGGCATGCTCAGGAAGCTGGGTATCGTGAGAGGTATATGCTATCTCTTTGTACCGCACACTACCAGCGGCCTCACGATAAACGAGAACGCGGACCCCGCCGTAAAGCAGGACATACTGGAAACGCTCGAAAGGATAGCGCCGGCCAACAGAGACTACAACCATAAAGAAGGCAATGCGGACGCCCATATAAAATCGAGTATGATCGGCGTGACACTGTCGCTGTTTGTCGAAAACAGCAGGCTTGTACTCGGCACATGGCAATCCGTCTTCTTCTGCGAATTCGACGGACCAAGAACGAGGAGCCTGCTCTTAGAAGTTACACCGTATGAACGATGAACTGAACCTGTTACATCGGGCGAGGAAGCGACAGAGAAAATTGATATGCATACCTGTACTCCTATCGATAGAGGGGAGCAATAATTTTAAGATAGACTATACAACGGACATGAGTCTGGGGGGATTTCTTGTCCAGACGGAATCGCCCCTCGAAAAGGGACTCATACTCGACATACGGTTCAGGCTGCCGGGTGCGATAAAACTCATCGAGGCAAAGGGCGAAGTCATATGGTCGCACAAATATGTACCGGGCACCGAGCCGACCAGAAACGCCCTCCCGGGCATGGGTATAAAGTTCCTGGAGCTCGATGAGCAGAGCAGAAATTATCTGGTATCGTATATAGAAAACGAGAAAGGCTCCATAGAAGAGGACATCTTTGCTGAATAGTTCAATCCCGCAGATAAACCAGATTAAAAAGAAGCTCAGTGTAAGGATACGCAACATCTTTATAGCGGGCATAGCCGTCTACATACCTATCATCGTAACGATATTCATACTCAAGATCATAGTATCGTGGTCCGACAGCCTGCTGAACATCCTTCCGAGCGTCATCAATCCCCAGACATACATACCGGTAAAGGGTATAAGCATTATCATTGCGATCGTACTGATCTTCATCATGGGGCTTATGACCTATAATTACATAGGCCAGAAACTGCTGAGCATGATGGGGGACGTATTCTCGAACATTCCGTTCATCAAGGGCATCTACCATGGAGCAAAGCAGATCACCGACGCCTTCACGGAGAACAGGAAGCAGTTCAATCACGTGGTGCTTGTGGAATTCCCGAGAGCAGGCAGCTATGCGATAGGGTTCGTCGTGGGGAAGGCAGAGATCAAGGGCCAGGCCGCTGAGTGGGAGAGTATGACCGTCTTTGTCCCAACGGTCCCGAACCCGACATCGGGCTTCTTTCTGTTTGTTCAAAGACAAAGCCTGTTCGAGCTCAACATATCCATAGAGGAGGCGTTCAAGCTGATCCTTACCATGGGCGTTGCGGCAAAGAAGGACATAAGGGCCTTTCCATTCCAATCCATGTAATACTCGGCAAAAATTCCTTGTTTCTATGCCCATGTTCTGATACCAAGTCCTTGTGAGGAGAACAATGATGGAAAACTGCATATTCTGCCAGGTCATCGAAGGGAGAATTCCCTCCAGAAAGGTGTACGAGGACAGCGATGTCATCGTGATAGAGGACCTGCACCCGGTCGCTCCTGTACATCTCTTGATAATACCAAGGAAACATATCCCCACACTCACGGATGTAACACCGGAGGACCAGGTGCTGCTGGGGAAAATAATGCTGGTAGCGAAAGCAATGGCAGACAAAACGGGCATATCGGAGAAAGGCTTCAAGGCGGTATTCAATGTAAAGCAATGGGGAGGACAGAGTATATACCATATCCATCTGCATGTCGTGGGCGGTGCACCCCTGCACATACACGTGGCGTAACCGCCATAATCATAGCATACGAAGGTGTGATTTTAGCATCACATCCGCTTTAACCTTATAGGTTTAACCGACTAAGATATAAGGACATTTTAACTGGCACGATGATTGCTTTCCCTTGTCTTCTAATGTTTAAGAGGACTTTAAAAAGAAAAACTGTCTGTGCAGGCTATGGTCTACACACAGGCGAGTTTTCGAGGATAGTAATACATCCCGGCTCAGAAAGGGACAGTATACTATTCGTAAAGAAGGTTGGAAACGTATTGAGATATCTCCCGCTCCGCTCCAGCAGGGTCAAAAGCACGATGTTCGCGACAACGATAGGGAACGACGACTTTACGGTCTTGACGGTGGAACACCTGTTGAGCGCCTTGCACGGCTTTGGGGTGGACAGTGCGATAATCGAGGTCGAAGGCGACGAGGTCCCCGGAGGGGACGGCAGTGCGTCCCTGTTTGCGGACGCCATACTCGACGCGGGCATATTCACACTCACAGCAAAAAAAGAAAACATCCTGATAGAGACCCCGCTAAAAGTCGAGCACAATACAGGGTATATAGAGTACTCTCCGGCCAGCACACTCGTTATAGATGGCGTCATAGATTTCAATCATCCAAGGATACTCAGACAGCACTATACCTATCATAACTCTCCGGAACATTTTTATTCCGAGCTTGCAAAGGCAAGGACATTCGGATTTTTGAAAGATTATGCCACCATGCAGTCTCTCGGGCTCGCAAAAGGTTCATCCATGGAAAATACCGTCGTGCTCGACGAAAAAGAAGTTATGAATGCAGACGGCCTGAGATTTCAGGACGAGTTCGTACGGCACAAGGTCCTCGATATGCTCGGGGACCTCTACACGCTCGGCTCCCCCTTAAAAGGCCATATAACAAGCTACAAGAGCGGCCATGCCCTCAATCACATATTTGTAAACAAAATCGCCGCCTTGATGGAGAAAAAGGCCCTCTCACACCAACAGGCACTACAGCCCGCCCTGGTATTCACGGTATGATATCCTGCGACACATCCCGTTGCATCGTCAGTGCAAGATGACGCGCGCGTAGTGTCGTGCTGTTTGTATCGCAGTCTCAATACTGGTCTTCCACGAGCTTCGTTATTATCGTCCTCTGAATCTCCGAGGTGCCCTCCCCTATCTCTCCGAGCTTGGAGTCCCTGTAGAGTCTCTCGACCTTGTAGCCCTTGATAAACCCGTATCCGCCGAATATCTGGACGGCATCGCTCGCGATCTTCGTCGTATGCTCCGACATGAACAGCTTGGCAATGGACGCAAACAGTACGGACTGAGAGTCGTCCTGATCGAGCATCCATGCTGCCTTGTATATGAGCTCTCTGCCGACATCTATGTACATTTTCATGTCTGCAATCTTGAAGTGCACGTCCTGGAAATGGGCGAGCTTCTTCCCGAATGCGGTCCTTTCCTGTGCATAGCTTATGGACTCCTCAAGGCATGCCTGTGCAATACCGAGGCTGTAGACCGCCATGCCTATCCTGCCGTGCGAGAGCGTCCGGGCAAGCTGAAGGAACCCCTTGTTTACCTCCCCAAGCAGATTCTCCCCCGGGACCTCGCAGCCGTCGAAGAACAAATCGGAGGTGGGCGAGCCCCTTACTCCAAGCTTATCGAAGGGCTTCCCCGAAGAGAACCCCTTCGTGCCCTTTTCGACTATAAACAGGCTTATGCCGTCCCTCTTCTTTTCCTTGTCCGTATAAGCGGCAACAACGTAATAATCGGCCACAGGACCATTGGTTATAAGCGTCTTTGAGCCGTTTATGAGCCATCCATTGCCGCTCTTCTGTGCACCCGTCTTCATGCCGAGCATGTCCGAGCCGGCCTGCGGCTCCGTTATGGCGAGTGCCCCCATCTTTTCTCCGGACAGGACGCCCGGCAGGTATTTCTTTTTCTGGGTCTGCGTGCCGAACTTCAGTACGGGTATACCGAACAGACCTGAGGACGCACCTGCCGACAAATAGGTCGACGCGCACGCCTTTGCGAGCTCTTCGCCGAGCACCGCCCTGATGACCGGGTCCCCTTTCGACCCCCCGTACTCTTCCGGGAACCCCATCCCGAGGAACCCAACCTTCCCAAGGAGCCGGATGTTCTCTTCAGGGAACACGGCCTCCTTATCGGTAAACTCCGCCCTGGGCGCAATCTCCTTGGCACAAAGCCCCGCGAACGATTCCTTCTGCTTCTTTTGATCTTCCGTGAGTTCAAAATCCATAGCTACCCTCCTAAAAGTTTATGATAGAGCGTGCGATGATACCGCGCTGTATCTCGGATGTCCCGCCCCCTATCGAGGCAAGCCGCGAGTCTCTGTACCCTCTTTCCACGAGATACTCTTTTATAAACCCGTACCCACCGAATATCTGCAGCACTTCGGACGACATCTTTTCCATAATCTCTGAAACAAACAATTTTGCCGCAGATGCCTCCATCATGGCGGGTATGTCCCTGTCCTTCAGCCACGCGACCTTATAAACGATCTGCCTTACCGCCTCGAGGTTCATCTTCAGGTCCGCGATCTTATGCCTGATAGCCTGGAACTTTATTATGGGCCGCCCGAACTGCTTCCTCTGCTTCGCGTACTCGATGGCCCCTTTCAATCCCAGTTCGAGGCCGCCTATTGCAGGAGCGACAAGGCAGCTCCTCTCCCATTCCAGGGTAAGCTTGATGACATTGACAAAGCCGAGGTCCGGCTCGCCGAGCATGTTCTCCTCCGGCACCTCGCAGTCCTCGAATATGAGCTCAGACGTCGGCGACGTCCTGACACCGAGCTTCGAGAGCTTCTTCCCCACGGAAAATCCCTTCATCCCCTTCTCGACTATGAATGCGCTTATCCCGAATGCCTTCTTCGATTTGTCGGTAACGGCGGCGACGACGAACACCTTGCCGGTCGGCCCATTGGTTATGAACATCTTGGCGCCGTTCAGGATATACCTATCGCCCTTCTTTACCGCCGTCGTCTGTATACCCGCGGCGTCCGAGCCCGCGTTCGGCTCCGTGAGTCCGAGCCCGCCTATCCACTCTCCCGCCGCAAGCTTGGGGAGGTACTTCTTCTTCTGTGCCTCCGTGCCCATCTGCCAGATCGGTACTCCGCACAGTATCATGTGCGCACCCCATGAAAGCATGATACCGGCATCGATGCCCGCATACCCGAGCGCCTCGCCCGCAAGCGTTGTCGTCAGGACGCTCGCCCCAGACCCTCCGTACTCTTCGGGATACGGGAGCCCGAGCAGCCCGAAGTCCGCCATCTTCTTCCAGTTCTCGACAATGAACTCTTCTCTCTCGTCATACTCCGGCTGCTGGGACACTGGCGCAAGATCCCGCACGCCGAACCTGTAGACGCTCTCTTTGAAATCCAGACTCTCTTTGGGAATACTAAATTCCATTGCATACCTCCCTATACAATTTTTATGCCTTCTGAATTGCAGTCAGTCCGTATACGTATTGACTTATAAAAGTATTCGAGAGCCTCTGGAACACGTCCTCCTTTTCCACGGGTATCGCCTTGAGAACGATGCCGGTAAGGATCATTTCGAGCCCCCCGAAGAACATATACGTGCTTATGGTCGTATTCACGTCGCTTCTGAGCTCGCCCTTTTGCTTGTACTCGATCAGTATCTTCTCGAACGTGGCGAACGCCTTGGTAAAGGTAATAAAGTTCCTCGTCTCGAGGAACTTGGGCGTCCAGATGACCTCGAACATTATAACATACATGAACTCGGGCAGCTCCCGGCACGCATTGAACAAGAACGTCGTTATGGAAACAAGCTTCTCTTTCAGGCTCTTCTCCTGGACGGACGTATTCTCTATCGCCTTCAGGAAGATATTTATGCTCTTGGAGAATATCGCATTGAGGACGTCCTCTTTGTTCTTGAAGTAATGATACACGAGCCCGTAGGAGACCTTCGCCTCCTTTGCGATGTCCGCTATGCGTATGCCCTGCATGCCCTTTGCCGCATACACCTTTATCGCGGCCTTGATGATCAATTCCTTCATCTTATCTACTTTCTCTTTCTTTCGATAATTTCTGCCCATAATGGAGTCTTAGTAGGGTATTTTGATTTATTTGTCAACAAATAAATTATACCTCTATCTTCCCATTCAAGTTAGGACTTACGAAGGAGAAACGAGCGGCATAGAGGAGGTATCGACGGCAGAATCGAAGAACCGGGAATGCAATCCATATGCATCGGTCTGAGACCTCTTCTCTTTATTGGTGATAATAAAAGGGGCTCTTATCCCAAAAGTGATCATGGGACTGATAGAACAAAAAGAAAGAGTGTTCGACACTGCGAAGGGAAACCGAGCAGAGGAGAAAACTCTTTCTTCATGATCACAAATGGGAGAGGAACCAGAAAAGGAGTTTTATCACAGTTACCGATGCTTCTATTTTTATCCGCGGAATGCTCTGATCACTCTTCGGAGAAGAACCTGACTTTCTACTGTTTCTAAGTCTAAAATCTGCATAAAAAAGACCTCCCCTCCTTATTAAATGTTATCCAGCGCCTTCATAATAGAAGGATAATCAACAAAATTATAAATGCCAAGAATTATTAATATTATCGTATTACCATATTATAATATATAGAATAACTATATATTATAGT
>JAMCVD010000071.1:8634-13382 GCA_023381995.1 Deltaproteobacteria bacterium | reverse complement strand
TGTCCTGTTACCCGGAACAGCCGGGGGAGGGGGGGGGAACGTGTCTTCATCCTTAAGTTCTTTACCGAATGCGAGCCTCACGGTCTCGAACGTGGGCGGCGCGGCGAGCCAGGCGTTGAAAGTGAATCAGGATGCATCGAACTATGCAAATCAGAGTACAAGTGTTGGTACGATCACAAACAGCACCATGGGAAACCCCAATAATCTCCCCACATTCGGGGGATTATCACTGGTTACTCAAAATCCGTCCAAGCTCGTGGTTAAACCGTCTTATCTGAAGCAAACAATTCTCGATCAATTAGATTCGCTGAAAACACTTCAGTCCAGCGGTTGCAATACCACGCCGACTGTTACGGATAACAGTACAACGAGCGGAAGCGTGACCAATGTTAATATAACATCCACGTGGAGTAATGTATCATGTTCTTACAGCGGTTTGACCTTTACTCTTAATGGTTCGGTTTCATGGATAGGTACGTATGACTCAAGTGCCGGTTCAGCAAACCTGACACTCACTTACACGAATTTTACCTTTGGTGAAACATATTCCGGCAGTTCCATGAGTATGACATGGAATGGCGGTATTACCTTTACAGGCAGCGGCATGCTGAGCGGCTCTTCAAATATTCAGTTCACAGAAGATGGGACGCTCAATCTTACGGGAACAGAATCAGGCGCGCAGGGCAGTGTAGGGTTCTCCGGATGGTTTAGTATCGATGATACATTCAGTGGAAATGTCTCCTTATTCACCCTTGTCTTAAACGAAGGTAACGAATTTGATGTGACAAGCGGAAGTGGGTCTGCCAAAATTGGCTCGTACCTGCAAACAACCCCGTCTTTAACTATATCGACGACCGCCAACACAACGGTATTAAATGGAAGTGGAATGGCCGGCGTTGCGTATATCGTTAACGGACAAAACATTACAACAGGTACAGCATCCTATTCGGGAAAGTACTCTTTTGCATTTGATAACCTCACCTACGATAGTACTGTGTGCCCATATTGTCCCTCAAGCGGTACACTTACCCTGACCAGCGGAACTCAGTCCTTTGTCTTTACATACAGCAGCAGTAGCTGTAGTACTGGACAGTGCTGTGCTACGGTAACCGGTAGTGCTTCATCTCAGGTATGCTGGTAATGGAGTTGTAAAAAACACATATCCTGATTGAATAAACTTAAAGAAGGGCGGCTTCGGCCGCCCTTCTTATTGGCACGGCCCGTGCGTGATCCGGATCATTGACAAACGATAACCGATAGATTAATCTACCTGAAAAAGGAGGTAAGCCTATGAAGAAGATCGGTACGCTATTGATAGCAGCGCTCACTATAGGAGTGATTGGTTTCGGCACGGGGTGCGGCAGCTCGTCGACCTCGGGCGGGAACGGGAATGTTTCCGGCACCCTCAGCTCCCTGCCGGCCGCGAGCCTGTCGGTCTCGAACGTGGGCGGCGCCGCTGGTCAGGTGATGCCATACGCCTTGCAGGGTGCACCAACGGACGTATCGAGCGTCGTCTCCGCGGGGCCACAGATCGGTATCCTCGCCTATGTGCTCGGCAACGCAGACAGGCTCGTTGTAAAGCCCCAGTCGTTCAAGGGGGTCGCGCTGAACGCCCTATCGGAATTGAAGCTTGCTGCGACGAGCGGGGGCACCTGTAGTCCAAGCACGATAGTCGATAGTTCCACAGGCTCTAACGGCTCCGGCACCGTAGACCTGACGCTGACATGGACCGACGTCAAGTGCGTCGATCCCAGCACCGGGAATGCGGAGACATTCAACGGGAGCGTGTCCATAACGGGGAACTACGACAGCGGTTCGGGGTCCGTCAGTATCAACACATCGATCGACTTGACGATGGGAACGGCATTCACAGCGGGCGGCAGCGTACAGGTGTCCGTGACCGGCAGCCTGTCGGAGAACGGCAACGGACTGGTGCAGGGCACGACCAACATCAGCTTTGCGACCAAGGGCTCGGTCAGCCTGAGCGGCAGTGTGACCAATGCGCCGTCGGGCGACGCATGCAACGACACCATCACAGGCTCGTTCAGCGGATGGGAGGCCGTGGACGATGCGTTCTCCGGGAGCCCGTCGCAGCTTGCATTCGACGTCGACGACGGGAACGAGACGACCGCGTCCGGCACATCGAGCGGCGGAGGCTCCGCGAGCTTGAAGGAAGGCTCGTACAGCAAGGCCTCCATTACGATAGCACTGACGTCCCAGACGACGAAGACGGTCAACGGGACGGGCACGTTCGGTGCCGTAATGACGGAGACGGGTACATCGGCGTGCGGGACGACCGTGACATCGTCGACGAGCTATTCGGGCAAGTTTACGGCCACGCTGACCAACCTGACGTTCGATGACGGCTCGTGCGGCGGTAAATGGCCCACAGGCGGGACGATCACGATCACCGCGAACAAAACCTTTAGCATGGACTTCACCGGCCAGGCGTGCGGCTGTGCGAACGTGAGCGTGAACAGCGGCACGGCCAGCCAGGTGTGCGGGATCCAGTAAGTTACGCGGCGCCTGAGCGGATTCATGCAATAAAAAGGGGCGGCCTCGGCCGCCCTTTTTATTAACCCGACCACTTGCATAGTTCCCCGGATCCTGCTAAAAGATCTTTACTTTCTTTAAGGGGGGCTGATATGAAGAGAACACTCGCTACAACTTTTTTGTCCTTACTCGCGGTCACGGTCGTTTACACCTCGGGCTGTTCAAAGTCATCATCCGGCGGCCCAAAGCTGCCGACAATCGTACGCGACAGCTATGGGGTGGCGCACATCTATGCAGGCAGCGACTATTCCCTGTTCTACGGCGTGGGCTGGGCAGAGGCGCAGGACAGGCTTGTCCAGATGGAGTTCATGCGCCGCGACGGGGAGGGGACGCTTTCCGAGATCCTCGGGACGAGTGCCCTTTCGTCCGATATACCCATGCACCAGATGTTTTATACCGAGCAGGAAAGGGTACAGGCCTTCGACGACATCACAGACACAACCATAAAGAACGCCGTCCTTGCCTACTGCGACGGCGTGAATGCATACATTCAACACATATACTCGGACCCGACCTTTGCAAAGGTGCCGTATGAATTTTATAACCTTGGCGGATACCTCAAGGTACTCACGTCAAAGTACGGACTGCCGGGAGGCGTTACATACAGGCTGTTGACTACGCCGGGCGGGAATACGGTGTATGAGCCCTCCTGCGGTCCGCCCCAGGACGTCATAGCCGTGACGGACCTGCTCGTTGATTTCTTCGGTACAGGAGGCGGGAGACAGCTCCAGGACCTCAACGATGTGAATGTACTTGCCAGATGGTTCACGAGCAGGCAGGGACTCTCTGCTCCTGCCGCGCAGACCTATGCCATGCAGGTATTCAATGATGCGAGATGGTCGGACGATCCGCTCGCGCCGACGTCCATACCGCACAATACCCCGGGCGGTACGGTAATGACGGCCAACGGCAATGTACAGACCACGCCTGCCATACCGGGCGGCATTACCGTACCACCGAAATCAATGGTGCCAGCCATGTCTTTCTATGATGGCAACGCGGACAGGCAGTACGGATTTATCTTCTCGATCCCCGGTTCTTCGGTCGCAAAGGCAGCAAACGACTTCTCCACTATCCAGAAGAACATCACAGACATGAGAAAGCAGCTCGGCATATTCTATACGGAAGGCAGCAATACGTGGGCGGTCGCACCAACGCTGACTTCTACGGGAACGGCCATGATGTGGGGCGGACCGCAGGAGGGCTTCAGCGTCCCGAACATAGACGATGAGATGTACCTCCACAGTCCCGATATAACGGTCGGCGGGATGAAGATCCCCGGGGAGCCCGTCATACTCATCGGCATGACGGACCACTACGGCTGGACGACGACGTCCGGCGAGATAGACAACTCGGAGGTATACGTCGAGCAGATCACTGCGACGACCGGGACCATGATAACCAGTCCCCAGACGGCGAACAGCAGCTACTCCGTGCTCTACAACGGCGCGAACGTACCCATGGACAGGATTGTCGAGACCATCCACTACGCGGGGGAGGATCCGTCCGCGACGGCATCATATCCGGACCAGAGCGGCAACCCGACCGGAGCCGGTCCCATCTCGTACAACGTGTTCAGGGTCGACGACGGCCAGCATTTCCACGGCCCGGTGGTGTCCTTCGACTTTGCCGACGGGCTCGCGTACACATACAGGTGGGCGTTCTGGAAGACGGAGTACTCGACCATCGAGGGCTTTGCGGACATGAACATAGCGAAGTCATGGTCCGACTTCGACAGCGCGGTCGCCAAGGTCACGTCCCTGCACAACTTCGTCTATGCAGACCAGCTCGGCAACATATCCTTCTGGTCCGCGGGCAGCGAGCCGGACTTCCCGGCAGGCTACGACGACAGGCTGCCCGCCGTCGGCAGCGGGGGGCAGGAGTGGACGGCATGGCCAAACGGCCAGATGTTCGTGCCCTACAGCAAATGGCTCTACACCGTGAACCCCGCGCAGGGGTGGTTCGTGAACTGGAACACGAAGCCACTCGATGTGCCCGGCGTCATAATGGAAGGCAACGGTGGCGACGAGCACTGGGGACAGATATACAGGTCGGACAGGATCGCGTACCTCATAAAGAGCAACCCCGGCAAGCTTACGACCGCCGATATGGAGAACATAGAGAAGGACGTGGGAACGATAAACGGGGACCAGAACTCGACCGTCGCGGCCACGTACTTCATACCGTTCATCGAA
>JAMCVD010000071.1:0-8624 GCA_023381995.1 Deltaproteobacteria bacterium | reverse complement strand
TATGAGCGATAACGCCTATAGCACGCTCCTTGCACAGGGCGATCCGCTCGTTACGATGACGACATCGACGTTCATCACCCAGGCAGTCCAGATACTCGACCAGTGGGGCAGCTATCTTACGGACACGTCGAAGATCTTTACCCCGGCGGGCTATTCAGTCACAGCGGGCACAGCGGGCTACAGCCCGGTCATCGGCCAGCCCGGCGCCTCGATCTTCGACGCGTGGTGGACCAATATCCGGCAGGTCCTGTTCGGCAGCATGTTCGGTCCCATCCTTGGAGAGACCACGCTCAACATGCTGTACCACCTGTTCAATACGCCGAATACGGGAGTGCCGATCGACTTCACGGGAACGACGTCCGGAAACTATCTGACGGGCCAGGCCGGCTTTACCCAGGGCAGCTATTATGCATTCGCAGCGCTCCCCGCAGGGACACCGGACGACCGCGATCACATCATCATCTACGCACTCGAGCTCGCCGTCGACCAGCTCTCCGGCGGTACGCCTGCCTCCGGGGCAAAGCTCGCGGCCGGTTTCACTGCGTCCGATCCGACCACATGGGCATATATCCCGGCCGAAGATATCGACTTCGATGCAGTCGACAGCTTTGCCTCGCCTGCCAACATCATACTCGGCAGCACCTCGGTACAGCCCACGCACTTCGGCACGGCGCCGTCCCAGAACAGGAGCACGTACATGCAGGTCATCAACCTGACGAGCCCCATATGGGGAGAGAATGTGCTGGCCCCCGGGGAGAACGGCTTTATCCAGTTCAACCCCGACGGCTCGGGCACTGTTGGACCCAACTTCGGCGATCAGGTTGACCTTTTCAGGGCTTTCGCATATAAACCAATGAACATAAAGTAAAAGGAGATAGAGATGAAGAAAAACTTGATGATATTGATTGTCACCGCCTTCGTGATGATCTCAGGATGTACAAAGAAAGAGGCCGCTACCTCACCGAAAGGAGCTGCACCGCAGGCCGTTCAAAACCAGGCACAGGCTGCTGAAAACAGTCAGAATCAGGGAGGACAGAACCCTCCCCCGGCGGTCCAGCCTGTTGTAGAGGAGCACCAGACAGGCATACAGGGGAAGATAGCCGCGTACATGCGCAAGGCATTCAATATTCCTCCGAACGTCAATCTGTCCGTCAGCGAGATAAAGGCTTCCGATATCCCGGGGCTCGATCAGGCCGTCCTGACGATCTCCCAGGGTGAGAAGAAGCAGACGCAGGAAATCTACCTATCGAAGGACCACAAGCATCTGGTTATGGGCAAGATCTTAAACCTCGATGAGAACCCTTTCAAGGAAACGCTGAGTAAGATCACGCTGGCCGGCTCGCCCTCGAGAGGCCCCGAGGGTGCAAAGGTTACGATGGTAGAGTTTACCGACTTCGAATGCCCGTTCTGCGGGAGGGCGTACGGTACCGTTGAAGACCTGCTCCACAAGTACAGCGGCAGGATAAGGCTCGTGTACAAGAGCTTTCCCCTCCCGATGCACCCCTGGGCAATGACGGCTGCGATCGGCGCTGATTGTGCATATGCTCAGAGCAACAAGGCGTTCTGGTACTTCTACAACCACCTTTTCCAGGAGCAAAGCTCGATAACGCCCGCGGGCATCGATGACACGCTGGATGGCTACGCAAAGGCCGAGGGGCTCAATATGGCCAAATTCAAGGCGTGCGTGGACAAGCAGCAGACAAAGGGCAAGGTGGAGGCCGATATGCAGGAGGGCAGCAGCATAGGAGTGACAGGAACGCCGACGTTCGTCATAAACGGCAGGGTCATCACGGGCGCGCAGCCGGAGGAAAACTTCGAGCAGACCATAAACGGGATATTGAAATAGAGCGCTGCCGCGTACGGAAGACGCGGGGTCCTTTGAACCATGTATACGATAGACCTGAATGGGAAAACGGGGCTGGTGACAGGTGTCGTGAACAAGTACAGCATATCCCTGCATATCGCGAGGAAGCTGCACGAGGCAGGGATGGGGTTGTATTACACCTATGCGAACCAGTCGTTGAAGGAGAGGGTGGAAGAGGTAGTAACGGAACTTGACCCCCTGGGCCTTTTCGAGTGCGATGTGCAGAACGAGGACATGGTAAAAGGCGTATTCCGCGAGATCTCAGGGAAGACCGACCCGCTCCATGCGCTCGTCCACAGCGTTGCCTTTGCGCCACGGGAAGAACTGGGCGGCAATTTCGTGAACACGACGAGGCAGGGCTTCCTCACCGCACTCGAGATAAGCTCTTACTCTCTCATATCCCTTACGAGACATGCCGCCCCGCTCATGAAGGACGGGGGGAGCATAATGGCCATGACCTATATCGCCTCGCAGGTCGTCATCCCGGGCTATAACGTGATGGCGATAGCAAAATCGGCGCTCGAGAGCATCATACGATACCTCGCGTACGATCTCGGTAAAAACAGGATACGGGTCAACGGCATATCGGCCGGCCCCGTCAATACGCTCTCCGCACGAGGGATAAAGGGCTTTACGAAGATGCTGGAATACTATCCCCAGAAGGCGCCCCTGGGAAGGAACATAACGGCTAACGAGGTCGGCGATGCGGCACTGTTCCTCCTCTCACCCATGAGCACCGCGATAACGGGGGAGGTCATCTTCGTGGACGCGGGCTACCATATAGTCGGGATGTAGTCTTCGGCAGGCCCCCGCGTATCCTTTGATCCGCATGGTGCTTCGAAAACAGGGGAGTCCGTGCGATGATCGGCGGACCTGCGTCAAACGGTGGCGCTTTCTATTGACTCCGTGGAAGGTTGATGTATGATTCGCAATTCCGTTTTGGCCACGGATTTCTATGTGTGTGGTGCATAGATCGAGCTGCAGGCGCTTCTAACGGGATAAAAACAATCAAAGGAGCATGTAATGAAGAACAGATATTTGTTTACGTCCGAGTCCGTGACAGAAGGGCATCCGGACAAGCTTGCGGATCAGGTATCGGACGCCATTCTCGATGCCGCAATCGCCCATGACAGGCATTCAAGGGTCGCGTGCGAGACGCTCGTAACGACGGGGCTGGCGATAATCGCTGGGGAGATAACCACGAAGGCGAACATTGCGTTTGCCGACGTCGCGAGAGAGGTCATAAGGGACGTCGGCTATGACGACCCGGACATGGGGTATGATTGGAGGTCGTGCGGCGTCATCGTCTCGGTAAAGCAGCAGTCGCCGGACATCGCAATGGGGGTGGACAGGGGCAGGAACAGGCTCGGCGCAGGGGACCAGGGCATGATGTTCGGGTATGCGATAGACGAGACCAAGACCCTCATGCCGTCCCCGATATTCTATGCCAATGCGCTTGTCAGGAGGCTGGCGGAGGTAAGGCACAACGGCACCCTGAAGTTCCTGCGGCCAGACGGCAAGTCGCAGGTCACCTTCGAGTACCGGGACAACAGGCCGGTAGGGATAAAGGCGATCGTGATTGCGGCACAGCATTCCGAGGCTGTCTCGAGCAGCCGGCTGAAGGAGGCTGTCATAGAGGAGGTCATACGGAAGGTCATACCCGCCGACCTGATAAGAACGGATACGAAATATTTTATAAATCCCACGGGCCGGTTTGTTATAGGAGGCCCTCACGGCGACACGGGGCTCACGGGCAGGAAGATCATCGTTGACACCTACGGGGGGTTCGGCAGGCACGGCGGCGGAGCTTTCTCCGGCAAAGACCCCTCAAAGGTCGACAGGAGCGGGTCGTACATGGCAAGATACGTGGCCAAGAATATCGTTGCGTCCGGCCTTGCCGGGAGGTGCGAGGTACAGATTGCCTATGCGATAGGTGTCCCTGACCCTGTCTCCATCATGGTCGACACCTTCGGCACCGGCAGGGTCCCCAATGAGAAGCTGGAAAAGGCCGTATGTAGGGTGTTCCGTATGGACCCTGCGGGCGTCATAAAAGAACTGGACCTTCTGAAACCAAAGTACCGCAGGACCGCTGCTTATGGCCATTTCGGCAGGACGGAGAAGGAGTTCACATGGGAAAGGACGGACAAATCGCAGGCATTGCTGAAAGAGGTGGGCAGATGAACGTCCGGATCGCGTCGTACGACGTTAAGGATATGGACACGGCACAGGCCGGGAAGCAGCGCATCGAATGGGCCTACCGATCGATGGGGGTGCTGAAGCTCGTGGAAAAGGACTTTGCCAGGCGCAGGCCGCTCAAGGGCCTGAGGGTGGGTGCGTGCCTCCATGTAACGACCGAGACCGCGAACCTTATGCGCGTCCTCAAGGCGGGGGGCGCGGAGGTTTCGCTCGCGGCATCGAACCCGCTGAGCACGCAGGACGATGTAGCGGCGGCGCTCGTAAGGTACTTCGGTGTGCCTACTTTTGCCATCAAGGGGGAGGACACGGACACGTACTACCGGCACATCGTGTCGGTACTCGAGACGGGGCCTATGGTAACGATGGACGACGGTGCCGACCTTGTCAGTACCGTCCACACGAAGAAGAGGGCGCTCCTGAAGAAAGTCATAGGCGGGACGGAAGAGACCACGACAGGCGTCATACGGCTCAGGAGCATGGCGAAGCAGAAGAAGCTCGCGTACCCCATAATATCGGTCAACGACGCTTATACGAAACACCTGTTCGATAACCGCTACGGCACGGGCCAGAGCACGATAGACGGCATACTGCGTGCCACGAACAGGCTCATCGCAGGCTCCGTGTTCGTCGTCTGCGGATACGGCTGGTGCGGCAGGGGCGTTGCAATGCGTGCGAAAGGTATGGGGGCAAGGGTCATTATAACGGAGGTCGATCCGATAAGGGCGCTCGAGGCCGTTATGGACGGGTACGACGTCATGCCCATCGCCGATGCGGCAAGGGCCGGAGACATATTCGTCACCGTTACCGGCGATACGACCGTCATATCCAGGAACGAATTCATGAACATGAAAGACGGCGCCATCGTCGCTAATTCCGGACACTTCAACGTCGAACTCAATCTCGGTGCGCTCAGGAGTATGGCAAGGGGGCACAGGGAGGTCAGGGAGTTTGTCGAGGAGTACCGTCTGCCCAACGGACGTCGTATCTACGTGCTCGCGGACGGCAGGCTTGTCAATCTATCGGCCGCCGAAGGACATCCTTCGAGCGTCATGGACATGAGCTTCGCCAACCAGGCCCTTTCGGTGGCATACCTGAAGGACAATGCGCGGAAGCTCGATACGGTCGTCTATCCTGTCCCGGAGGACATCGATAGGAACATCGCCATAATAAAGTTGAGGACGCTCGGTATAAGCACCGACAGCCTTACCCCGCAGCAGAAGGCGTATCTCGCGTCGTGGAAGAGCGGGACGTGAGCCTGCACCATCGAGTCCGGGCCCCGCAGTTCCCATGTCGGAAGCCGACGATACACTGAAGCAGTGCAGGCCCATGGCCGCGTCCCCGGACAGCGGATCGGGCTACACCCTCGACAGCATCATGAGTCCCGGGTTCAGGTTCTATCAGCCCGAAAAAGGCTACAGGATAAACGTCGACACGCTCATCCTATATGATTTTGCAAGGAGGCACGTCACGGGCAGGGTGCTCGAGATAGGCTCTGCATCCGGCGTTACGAGCATACTGCTGTCCGGAATCGCCGGGGTCGAAGAGGTTACGGGCATCGAGACAGACGGGGCGCTCTATGGGGCCTCGTCGAAAAACGTCGGCCTGCACGCGTGCGCGGACAGGGTGAAGTTTGTAAAGGGGGACATCAATGCGTACAAGTCGTTTTTCAAGCCCCAGGCATTTCATGCCATTGTAACGAACCCACCCTTTTATAAGTGCGGCACGGGCGTGGCAAGCCCCCAAAAGGGCATCGATGCGTCACACCACGACCGAACGCTTGCACTCGAGGCGCTCTTTCGGGCATCGAGGTACCTGCTCAGGCCCGGTGGTGCCCTGATCATGCTGTTCTCCACTCACAGGATAAACGACGTTTTCATGAACACAAAGGGGTTTACCATCGAGCTGCTCAGGTTCGTTCACAGGACGGCGGTGAAGCCCTCGGATGTGTTCTTGATGGCCGCACGGGCTGGCTCGGGAAGACAGCTCACCATCGTCCCGCCGCTCATAGTCCACGACGGTACGGGATACTCAGCAGAGATGGCTGCTCTGCTCAATGGCCCGATTTCTTTTACTTGACGGGATTGCATTTGTTTTGTACGTACTATATAGTGTTGTTATAGCTCAAAGAGAGGAGGCAGTATGAAAAGATTAGTTGTGTTTGCTGGTGTATTTCTTTTGCTTGCGAGCCAGAAAATATACGCCGCTTCACCGATAGGTCCCGCGTTGACCGGTGAGACCGGAATAATAAGGCTTATATCTGCCGAGAGCCTGCCTGCAACCGGGGTAATGATGGGGACGGACGGTCTGTATTTCCGCACAACGGATCTTCTCAATACTGTAGGGGACGTCAACGAGCGCCTCGAAGGGAACGTCAACGTCACGTACGGCGCGACAAACTGGCTGGAGATCTTCCTGAACGAGGCAAGCTCTGCGCAGACCATAAAGAACAGCTCTACGAGCAGGGACGACCTGTACCAGATGCTCGGGGACACGACACTCGGCTTCAAGATGGGCTACCTCGCTTCGCCGGGCCTCGCAATCGGCTTTGATGCCTTCGCAAAGCTCATGACAATGCCAAACCAGCTCGGCTATCAATGGAATGCCTCGAACTTCGGCGCACATATGCTGTGGACGATCGATCTCGATGCTGTACAGAACATCCCTTTCAGGTTCCACCTCAATATAGGCTATAAATGGGACCGTTCTCGATACCTGCTTTCCGCCCCCAACTATACGCTGGGCTCATACGGTACCGTTGCTTCCATGTATACCCTTGGCATACCTCAGAGTGAGGAGGAGTATGCACTCGGTATACTACACGACGATCAGGTCCTCGGTGCGATCGGCGTGGAATTCCCCAGCCCATACCTTACGCCGTTTGTCCAATACTATACTGACCAGATCGTGAATACGGGAAGGAACTCCTCGCTCCCGCATCTGCGTTATAACGAGTCCCCCGAATTCATCACGCCTGGTTTACGGTTTACGCCCGCAAAGGGGATAGCGGTCGACCTGGCCTCCGACATCGGCCTCACAAAGGTCCAGACACTGCCGGTTTCGGGCAACCCCGGCGTAACGACGAACGTAAGGTCGGTCCCCTTGTGGGACATCGTACTCGGTGCGAGCTATACCATACTGCCAGGGGCGATGGTCGTTATTCAGAAGATACAGGCTCCGCCGCCCCCGGAGAAGGGGAGGATCGGAGGAGTTGTGCTCGATGAACAGTCAAGACAGCCCCTACCGAACGTCATCATACGGTTCCCGGGCAAAGATGTGTCCGACATCATAAGCGGCGATAACGGCTCGTTCGTGAGCTGCCCGATGAACGCAGGCCCTGTGAAGCTTGAATTCGCAAAAGAGGGCTATCTCCCTTCGACACTCGAGGGCTCGATACTGACCGGGCAGACGAGCAGCCAGGAAATCCTGCTGAAAAAGCTCGTGCAGATCGGGGCGCTTGCAGGTACGGTGACGGACATGACCGGCAAGCCCCTTGCTGCCGTCATTACTTTTGCGAACACGACGCTCCCGCCTGCCGCATCGGATCCGAGGACAGGGGCATACTTCGTTAAACTCTCCCCCGGCGACTATGAGATAACGGTATCTGCGCAGGGGTATGTCAGCAAGACCATAGGCGTACAGATAAAAAATATGATAAAGACCATCGCAAACTTCGTGCTCGAGCAGAAGCAGGCCGCACTGCCCCCTCCGCCTCCACCTCCGGCGCCCGTCGTGACAGAAAAGAAACCCAGGGTAATCCTTGAAAAGGCGCAGAAAAAGATAGTGATTACCGAGGCCATACACTTTGAGACGGGCAGGGCAACGATACTGGAAGACTCGTACTCGCTGCTCAATGAGATCGCGCAGGTATTGAAGGACAATCCTACGATCAGCGTAAGGGTGGAAGGCTACACGGACAATGTGGGCTCAGCCCGGTATAACCTCAGGCTGTCCCAGGCACGTGCAGATTCTGTGATGAGGTATCTGGTCAGCCAGGGGATATCCCCCGATAGGGTCGAGGCAAGGGGCTTTGGCATGATGGAGCCTATCGCGTCCAACAAGACGGCCGAGGGAAGGGCAAAGAACAGAAGGGTCGAGTTTACCATTACGAAAGAATGAGAATACGGAATCCCGCAGGGGCGTAGCACCGCCCCTGCGGACACGGGAATCATGAAGCTAAGCGGCGACCCCGAAGGGTTGGAAGAACTGAAGCGCATCAAGGAAGAGAACCTTTTTTACCTCAAGTTCATAATGAAAGAAGCAAAGAGCAATACCGACAATATGACCGTCTTCAAAGACAAAACAGGCCACAAGAGGTACCGGCTGTCCTATAATCCGACGGACGACTCGTTCACGGTAACGGCGGCCGATGGGTAGCCCTGTACTCGTACAATGCCGTGTCGATGTCGAACGAGTATTCTTTCATCGTGTTGCGCAGGATATTTTCGTACTCCCGTGACGCGAAGTACTGCTTCAGATCCAAGGACAAGGGGAGTATCAGCTCCTCCGTTTTCCACTTGAAATAATCGCCATCCCTGAGGTTCTTTACGCATCCGAGGTCCTGAAG
>JAMCVD010000017.1 GCA_023381995.1 Deltaproteobacteria bacterium | reverse complement strand
TTAGACGCAAGATTGGACGCGAGTTGGACGCGAGAATGTGCTTTAGACGCGAGATTTTTCAACCACCCTCACCGCAAAGTCGCTTGTAGAAAGCATCAGAGGGCATTTGCCCCTTTTTATCTTAAGATTCTTGCTTCATGAGAAATTTTCGCGTCTAAAGAAATCATCCAAAATTATTGTTATATTCCATGCACTTAGACGCAAGATTAGACGCGAGATTCGTTCTTTAGACGCGAGCTGGACGCGAGATTTTGATGCCTTTACCCCATGAGAAAGCCCGGTCAGTTATAGTTAAGGCGAAGAGCCGGGAGTCCCTATGTAATAGTTTTGTCATTCTGAACACATTGAGCTTCTTCGGTTACGCCTCAGAATGATAGTAGTCGGACAGCTTATTAGATGAGAACGTACATAAATCCATGTATTATTGATTTAAACGCCTTGTGTCCATACGATGCCTTCTGAACGTTCCGTCTTTTGTGCTGAGATCCGAGTAAGACAAAGGAGGTTTTTATACATGGATATTGAGAAGACTTACGAAAGAAAGATCGAGGTAGCTGAAAAAGAGATCGGCGACAAGCTTTTTTTCCTGCTCTGGTCAATGGCCGTTGTCCAGCTTATCCTTATTGTCTGGGAGTGGATAAACCTGATCCATCCGTTAAACAGCGTGCTGGGACTTTCCGATAAGATCGAGATCAAGGCAATAGAGCTTTCAACAACAGGGTACCTTATCATCCAGCTTGCCTATATGGGCAAGAAAGAGATCACCCGGTGGGTGAAAAAATCAGATACCGTGTTAGATCCGAATGAATACATACGGCGGATAAGGCGTGGTGATACGGCAATCCTGCTCTGGGGCGTTCTTTATATTCTGGGCATTGTCTTTGTTGCGCTGCATATCATTGACCATATGCCTGCAGAGCTTTCAAGGACGTTTATACAGGTCACAACACTGTATACCTGTGCGTTTGTGTCCAAGGCCGCGTTCAAAGAGAAGATGAAAAAAACGAGATATGCAGACTATGTCCGCGGGGATAACGATCCGGAAGGTCCTGCATTAAACGCCGCTATATATGTACCCACGGACACGGAAAAGAAATTGCTTGAGTTTATCGAGGAGAAAAAGGCAGTGGGCATCTAGGATTGCATGAGTTGTTTAGATCTGCCGTAGAGCACTATAATTTTATACTCAAAGACATGATGAATGCGGTCCTCCTGCAGCGTGAGGGCGGAAGTAAATACGAGACCTACATACCAAATCCAAAGCCTGTCGATCGCATAAAAGACAATCACCTCCATGAAGAATAACATCAATAATCGCAGAGCGCACATAAGCAGAAACCTTCTGGACAGGGCTGCGCAGCAGACACTCCAGAGAGATGCAAGTCAGATAGCAAGGGCCATACATGAGGAACACAGGAGGCTAAACGCGCGAACGTTCTACCCAGCGCTAATTTTGTAATTGATTTTGCGGAATAAATAATATAAATTCTGTGGTAGGTGAGGTAAAAATGCAAAAAATTCAGATAAATTTCTCTCATGTTCTAAGACACATGCAGAGCCTAAAGAATGAGTTTGGAGAGATAGTAGAGGAACTTGAGCTTCTCAGCAATCCGAATATCAGAAAACAAGTAAGTAAATCATTGAAGGCAGAAAACAAGGGAAAAACCGAAAAATATTCTGTTGTTGATTTTAAAAAGGCCATCGGACTGTAACGATGAAAGTCGAGATAGCCCCGGGTCTTTTAAAAGAGATAAGAAAACTCGACAAGAAATTAAGAGAAAGATTCTATAAGGTAGTCGAAAAATTAGTAGCCAATCCAGAAGTCGGCAAGCCTCTGCAGTATGACTTCAAAGGGTGCCGGCGAGTTCGAATGGATCCTTTTCGGGTTATATACAAAGTAAAAGAAGATACCATATTCATAATGGCCTTTGATCACAGAGGCACTGTATATAAATAGCCTATTGGACAGGGCTGACCGGCAATCCTATGACTGGTGCGGCAGAGAGACTCGTTTCTCTGCCCGATTAACTTTTTGTCATGGATATGGATACTTGACTTACTCTTATTGATAATACAGTAGCCGCCCATGGGAAAAATGAGGGACAGCATCCGTTTTAATTTGTAACGCCCCTTGCCCCTCTTATCTTAAGAGGGGTAATACGAAAGGTGATGACAAAAACGGAAACAAGCAAGGAGTATTTGATGGAATTAATATGTCTTCTGCAGAAACTTGGAGGAAGGAGGGTGTTGAGCTGCGGGTAGACCATCGTCATGAAAAAGCGCTCAAGCCTTTAGAAAAGGCGATTGACTTAGCCCCCAATAGTAGACTATAGCAGGTCTTTCAATGGTAAACGAAATTCTGATTTTCACCCGGGATGAACATTTCAGGATTATAGCAAAATACTCGGGATCAAAACTTTCTAATCCGGAATGAATGAAGGGGGGAGAGGCAGCCCGCGGTACCTACATGTTTACATGCAGGAATACCCTGAGGCCGTAGCCGATTAAAAACGATAGTCCTGCAACACCGAGGCTTATGGCACTCATCTCAAGGAACCTGCTCAGGAAAGGCACCTCTTTCGTAACGGAGATAAAATACGTGAAGAACAGTATGACGACAACGGCAATGGCAAGTGTTGAGAAGATGGCAGTATAGTAAAGGTGGAAGATAAAAA
>JAMCVD010000126.1 GCA_023381995.1 Deltaproteobacteria bacterium | reverse complement strand
TTGAAGCCGCTGCCCACGTCTCCCTGCAAAAGCCTGTTCATCGGGTAGCCGGAGGAGAGGTCACCGACGATCTCCTCGATGACATTTCTCTGGTCGTCGGTAAGCTGGAACGGTAGGCCCTTCTCGAAGTCATCTATAAGACCCGACGCGGACGCCGAGAAGACGATACCGTCCCTCTGCCTGCTCCGCCTCTTCTTTATCGCCAGTGCCATCTCAAAAAAAAAGAACTCGTCGAACTTGATGCGCCGGTGAAACTCGGTCGACTGCCGGTTCAGCGCCTCCACGGGGACCTCGTCTCCCGGGAAATGAAGGTTGTATATCGAGTCCGTGTACCCATGCAGCGAGCACAGCTTCCGTACGGCCCCGGGCAGATACTCGATCATGCTGCCGATGTGGGCATCGAGCGCGCTCTTCATGATCCTCCTCATCGTTCTCTGCGATATTCCTTCTATCGCCGGGTAGACGGGCACTATCCTCCCAAAGTTGAGCGTATCATCGCCCGTTCGATCGAACTCCTCGATGTCCGGGTGTATCATCTGCGGCACACTCCCGAAAGCGCCGACGTCACCATACGCAAGTATACGGGAACCCGTCCTGAACCTTTTGACCATGTACGCATACTCGAAATGGAACCAGACAAGAGACAGGTACCCCGTATCGTCCCTTATGATTACCTCGAAGATACTCTTGCCCCTGACCCTCTTTATAGTGACCTTGTATACCTCTCCCACAACCACCTCTTTCCTGCCGTACCTCACGCTGCCGATCCCGGTGATCTGCCTCCGGTCCTCATACCTGATCGGGAAAAAGTGTATGAGCGATACAAGGTTCGCAATGCCCTTCTTCTCGAACAGGCGTGCCCTCTGAGGTCCCACGCCCTTTACGTACTGGATAGACGGGTCGGCGTCCATGCTACCGTCCCTCACCGCTCCATCCCGAGCGCGGGGCTCTTTCTTCCCGCTGCAGCAGGCTTCAACAATTTGTCAGGCTCCTCTCATTCCGTCTAAGCACTTCGATGCCATGCCACGACGGATTTGTCAACCATATGCCGGGGGCACCGAAAGGTTGACAAACTGGCACATACTATCTAACTATTGGACATGCTGCGAAGAACACATGGGTATACATAGAAGGAGGCGCCCTTCCATGGAAATCATGGGAAAAGAGAGGGGACGTCCATACACGCAATGGGAGGAGATCAAACGGAGATACCTGTCCAATGCCCGGCCGGACCCCCTATTCAATACGATGGTATTCCTTATTTTCCTTACCCTCGGCCTGTCTATCTACAGGGCGGTATTCGTTGCCCGGTTCTATGTCGATGACCTGTTCTATATAGTATTCAACCCTTTCATACGGGGGATCAATCTCACGAACATAACCGCTGTGTTTACGCGCACATTCACAGGCAAATGGGCGCCGCTGCACATGATGGCCTACATGCTCCTATACCAGCTCTTCGGGCTAAGCTCACCGATGTTCCATATGGCCAACGTCGTGCTGCAGGTGACCGACGGTCTGCTCCTGTATCTCATCGTATTCAGGATGACGGACAACAAATACGCGGGTGTACTGGCGGGCCTGTTCTACGTGATCAACCCGATCCAGAGCGAGACCGTCATGTTCGCATCAGAACTCAAGACCACGCTCGCCAACCTGTTCATATTTTCCTCCTTTCTCTGCTACGTCCGCTACAGACAGACGGACCACAGGACGCGGCTCATTGCGAGCCTTGCCCTGTGGTGCATGGCACTGATGAGCAAGGGCACGGCGTTCGCATTGCCGGTCATGTTTTTCGTATACGATGTGCTCTTCTACCGCGAGAGGCTCAAAAAGGCATACCTTGGGTACATCGTACTCGTGGCCATCGGGGCAGGATTCGCCCTTTCCTACCTCTTTCTGCTGCGCGCCCACGGGAACGAATACGGTGTCTCGTTCCTCTACCATCTCCAGACAGCGATCATAAATACAGCGGGGCTGTTCTCGTACCCGCTGAACCAGGTCTTTCCGTTTTTCATAAAATCCTACTATGCCCCCTGGCCCATGCTGAGGTGGTCGAACCCGATCGTCATGGCGTCCATACTGTTCCTTGCGGGAGTCGCCTCCATACTATGGCGATCCAGGACCAGGGCGCCCTTCATAGCATTCTGGCTGCTATGGTACGGGGTCAATTTCCTGCCCGGCAGCGGCATAGGCAATGTCCCGACCCTGACTCCGCACGGGTTCATCTTCCGGGGAATAGATCACTATCTGGCCCTGCCGTACGCCGGACTCGCCGCCATAACGGGGATCCTGCTCACGAGGCTATACGCCATGCTGGGGAGGTACCTCGCCAGGCCGATCTATATGCTGGTGCTGTCCATAATAATCGTATCGATGTGTCTGATAACGGTGGACCAGACACGCTGGCTGACAAACGGGACCGACTTTTTCAAGCACCTCAGCGGTCTGAAGCCCCCGACGGTCCGGCTGAAGCTACCCGATCAATGATGGGTGTCGATCGGAGGTAAAAACATCTGAGGAAAGGACGGTGGTCAGCGTCCCATAGTATAGGTGCTCCCTTGTTAAATTTTGGAGAACGTCCTGTAATGAAATCCAAAAAGGCGGTATCCGGATTTGAACCGGAGACAACGGTTGTGCAGATCAAAAAAGGCTGAAAACACAAGGTCTTGAAAGATATGGTTAATTCCGAGCAAATTCTTTATCCATCAGCATCAGCGAGTTTTTATGACTCACTACAACTTCTTAGCATTCACTGCCATTCATGGCAATATGTTGTAGCAAAAACGGTAGCAGTTAATTATGCATAATTATGTATCACTATTTTATACTGCACTCAATTTATTTTTGAGGGCTTAAATGGAGGATTCCCAATAATACATATTTTTCATATTCACGGAACAAAAGTATGGGTGTATCGTTTATAAGAGATTAAGGAGATAAGATTTTCTCATGCAGAGAAGCCCTATAAACCAAATAATTTCATTTCAAAAAACACGGAAAACATCGGCCATAATGTTCCTGTTGCCGGCGTTTTTTGCCTTGTGGGGAGGATGTGCTTCTCTGCCGGGGATACGTTCAAACACATCTTCGGCGCCCGATGTACCCTATTCGGCACCGGAGTCGATCATGAAACCCGGGGCATCGGAAACCATGACAACGTCATCCGGAATCATGGAGCAATTGCAGCATTCAAACGAACTGAGCCTTGAGAATATTATCAACATAGCCCTGCAGAACAGCACGCAGACGAGGTACGCATGGCTGCAGGCACGCACAGCGGCCGGATCACTCGGCGCAAGCAGGGCACTCTATTTCCCGACAGTGACCGCGAGTGCCGATATGGACCGTTATAAGCAGAGCCTGATCGGTTCCCAGCTCTCGTTTCTGTTGACGACCTATGGTTTCTCGGCAAGCGTTAACTATCTTTTGTTTAATTTTGGAGGCAGATACTCCCAGGTAAAAGAGGCCCGTTATGCCCTTCTCAGTGCAGACCTGAGCCAGAATTATACCATTCAGAATGTGATACTTCAGGTCGAGCAGGCTTACTACCAGTACCTCGGTGAAAAGGCCCTGCTCAAGGCTGAACAGAAGAATCTCGAAGATGCAAAAACAAATCTGGATGCGGCACAAGAGAGGTATACTGCCGGGCTTGCAACGATTGCAGACGTACTCCAGTCAAAAGCAGCCTATTCTCAGGCAAAACTCGCTCTTGAGAATGTCAACGGCCAGATCCAGATCATGTATGGCGCGCTTGCAACATCCATGGGGTTTCCGGCAAACATCCCTATCGCCGTCGGCAACCTTCCGGAGCACGTCCCGGACAAGGAGATCGACGACAGTATCGACGACCTGATAAAAAAAGCGGAAGAATCCAGGCCCGATCTTGCCGCCGCAAGGGCACAGGTTGTCGGCGCAAAGGCACGTGTCCATGCTATCCTTTCCTCGGGATTGCCGAGTCTTTCATTGAACGGTACTGCAAGCCGCACCTATCTGTACAGTCCTCCTGGCAATCCATATTTCGATCAATATTCGGGTGCAGTGCTACTCGAGTTCCCTTTGTTCAACGGCTTTTCAACCGCATACAATATATTTGCCGCACAGCAGCAGGCAAAGGCCGCACAGCAGCAGTTGAAAGGTACACAGCAGCAGGTCATACTGCAGGTGTGGAACAGCTATTATTCATTTAAAACCGCTCAGCAATCGCTCGAGACGAGCGAAGATTTCCTCGCCAGTGCCCGGCAATCGGCGGACGCTGCACTGGGCATGTATAAACAGGGGCTCGGTGACATTATAAGCCTGTTGAACGCGCAGAACACCCTTGCCCTGGCACGAGCACAGGAGATACAGGCACGGACAACATGGTTTCTTGCAATGGCACAGCTCGCACACGACACCGGTGTTTTGACGCCCGGTTTTTTAAACGCAAAGGCGTCCGCAAATCATGATCAAAGGAGAAAGGTACAGTGAGAATGGTAGATAATAAAAACAAGAAAATGATTGCTTTCGTCTTTGCTCTGCTTCTGCTGGTGTCCCTGTCTGCGTGTTCCCGCGGAAAGAAGGCGGGCGGGTTTCAGCAGATCGTGCCGGTCACCGCTGCTTACGTAACAAAAAAATCGTTACCTATTCAGATCCACACCATAGGCAGTGTACAGGCAATTTCATCGGTCGATGTCAATGCACGCGTCGGCGGGGAACTTTTACAGGCATACTTTAAAGAAGGACAGAATGTAACGAAAGGCCAGCTCCTGCTGCTTATCGATCCGAGGCCGTTTACCATTGCCCTCGAGCAGGCGCAGGCAAACCTCCTGAAAGACGAGGCTCAGTTGACCTATGAGACAGAGAACCTGAAAAGGTACACGAAACTCGTGGCAAAAGACTATGTAACAAAGGACCAGTATGATCAGGTAAAAACCCAGGCCCGGGCCCTGAGTGCTACGGTCGAAGCCGACAAGGCTCAGGTAGACAATGCAAAGCTCCAGTTGAGCTATTGTTATATCGATGCCCCGGTGTCCGGAAGGACAGGCAGCCTCCTCGTAAAACCCGGCAATATCGTGAGCATCAACCAGCCGAACAGCACGACCCTGGTCAATATCCAGCAAACCCGTCCCATTTATGTGCAGTTTTCAGTGCCCGAACAGTACCTCGACGATATACGGATGTATAAGCGCAAAGGCACGTTAAAGGTCGGGGCCTCTTTTAAAAACAGCGGGAACAACAGCCAGGTAGAATACGGCGAGCTTACCTTTATCAACAACGCAATCGATACGTCGACCGGCACCATCATGCTGAAGGCGCTGTATCAAAACAAGGACGACATGCTCTGGCCCGGTCAGTACGTCGATGTGACCCTGACCCTGAAAGACATGCCGGATGCCGTGGTTGTCCCGTCGAGGGCAATCCAGGTATCACAGGAGGGCCAATACGTCTTCGTTGTCGGAAAGGACAAGAGGGCAGAAATGAGGCCAGTTGTTTCGCAGTACAGTTATGATCACGAAAGTCTTATCGAAAAGGGTGTTGCTCCGGGAGAGATCGTCGTAACCGACGGTCAGCTCGAGCTGGTCAACGGCTCCAGGGTTGAGTTGAAAAATACCCTGGACACGGGGAACACCGGCAAATGAATCTATCGGAATTGTTTATCCGCAGGCCGGTCATGACCACACTGGTCATGCTGGCAATACTTCTGTTCGGAATCATAGGGTATAAACTCCTGTCCGTAAGCGACCTGCCCAATGTCGATTTCCCGGTCATCCAGGTCATGGCAACCCTTCCCGGTGCAAGCCCGGAAACCATGGCATCCGCAATTGCCACACCGCTGGAGCGCCAGTTTACGACCATATCGGGCCTGAACGCCATGTATTCTTCCAGCATGCTCGGTGCAACGCAGATAACGCTGATGTTCGACCTGAGCAAGAACATCGATGCAGCGGCACAGGACGTCCAGGCAGCAATAACCGCGGCATCGCCGCAGCTGCCTCAGGGTATGCCGAGCCCGCCTATCTATCAGAAGGTAAACCCGGCAGACATGCCGATCGTGTACATCTCCCTCACCTCGAAGACCCTGCCGCTCTATACGCTCGATTACTTCGGGGAGACAATCATGGCGGAGCGCATTTCCATGATTAACGGCGTTTCACAGGTGCTGGTCTACGGATCGCAAAAATATGCCGTCAGGGTACAGGTAAATCCGACCATACTCTCCGGACTTTGGTTGGGAATCGATCAGGTGGCAAGTGCAATACAAACATCAAATGTTGAACTCCCCACAGGCGTACTCGACGGCGAGCACTCGGCATACACGATTCAGGCGAACGGACAGCTTACCGATGCAAGCGCATTTATGCCGGTGATAGTCGCCTATCACAACGGTAGTCCTGTCAGGATCAAGGACATAGGCAGGGCAATCGACAGCGTGGAAAATGACAAGACCGCCGCATGGTATGCAAATACGAGTGAGAACACCTTCCAGCGGGCCATCGTCCTCGCCGTTGAAAGACAGCCGGGGAGCAACATTGTCGGCGTTGCGGATGCCGTCAAAAAGCTGCTGCCGGAATTCAAGAGGGATCTGCCAGCATCGGTTACCATGCATCTGCTGTTCGATCGTTCCACTTCTATCAAAGAATCGATAAACGATGTAAAGACCACCCTCATCATAGCGCTCATCCTCGTGATACTCGTTATCTTTGTTTTTTTAAGGAACCTTTCGGCAACTATTATCCCGAGTCTGTCTCTGCCCCTGTCGATATTCGGCACATTCGCAGTCATGTACCTGCTGGGGTATACCATAGACAACCTTTCCATGATGGCCCTGGTGCTCGCCATCGGTTTTGTCATCGACGATGCTATCGTCATGCTGGAAAATATCGTACGGCACGTTGAAATGGGTGAAGGCCCGTTCGAGGCGGCACTCAACGGTTCAAAGGAAATAAGCTTTACGATCCTGTCCATGACGTTGTCCCTCGCCGCCGTTTTTATCCCCATACTCTTCATGGGCGGCATTATCGGCAAACTATTCCATGAATTTGCGGTCACCATCGGTGTTTCCATACTCGTTTCAGGCTTTGTGTCCCTTACCCTTACTCCCATGCTGACCAGCAGATTCATTAAATCCATAGAACCGAAAGAGCACAGCAAGCTCTATAAGCTGTCGGAGCGCGGTTTTGATGCCATGTTGAACGCGTATAAAAGGAGCCTTCGCTGGGTCCTCTTGCATAAAAGGGCCACCATCGTGTTTTCAGTGGTCATTCTTCTTTTGACCGGACTGCTCTTTGCAGAGGTGCCCAAGGGGTTTATGCCCAGCGAAGACCTCGGAGAGATCTTTGGAATAACCGAGGCAGCACAGGGCATTTCATTCAAGTCCATGGTCAAGCACCAGATTGAAGTGGCAAACGTCATACGACAAAACCCCAATGTGGATGCTTTTATGACGAGCTGCGGTGCGCGGGCGGGTATTACCAGCAGTAACTCCGGCGTGGTGTTCATGAGGCTGAAGCCGAAATCCGAAAGAAAGCTGTCGCCGGAGCAGATCATACAGCAATTGTATCCGAAACTGGTCAAAATCCCCGGGATCCGGGTATTCCTCCAGAACCCTCCGCCCATACAGCTCAGCGGCAGGTTTACCAAGAGCCTTTACCAGTACACACTGCAGGGGACGAACACCGGCGAACTGTACAAGAATGCACAGATCATGGAAGCGAGGATGAAGACGTTGCCCGGGCTCATGGACGTCACGTCCGATCTCGAGATTTCGAACCCCCAGGTCAACCTTACCATCGAAAGGAACAAGGCATCGGAGCTCGGCGTAACGGCATATCAGATAGAGAATGCACTTTCGTATGCGTACAGCTCCACGCAGGTGTCGACCATCTATGCCCCGGACAATGAATACAAGGTCATCCTGGAACTCTTGCCCCGGTACCAGGAAGACCCGTCCGTGCTGTCTCTTCTGTACATCAGGTCCTCATCGGGCACACTCGTCCCGCTCGACAGTGTCGTCAGTATGGAAAAAACCGTGGGCCCTCTCCAGGTGAACCACACAGGCCAGCTTCCGTCCGTTACCATTTCGTTCAACCTTCTGCCCGGGGTATCACTCGGCAATGCCGTTTCGGAGATTGACGGGCTTGCGCATAAGACCATCCCCGCAAACATCATCACCAGCTTCCAGGGCACTGCACAGGCATTTGAATCCTCCATGAAGGGACTCGGCATGCTGCTGATCATGACGATCCTCATCATCTACATGGTGCTCGGTATATTGTATGAGAGTTTTATACACCCCATAACGATACTTTCCGCACTGCCTTTTGCAGGGTTCGGTGCGTTGTTGACCCTGCTCATCTTCCATGTGGATTTGAACATCTACTCGTTCGTGGGCATCATCATGCTCGTAGGGCTCGTGAAAAAAAACGGTATCATGATGATAGACTTCGCTATCGAAGCAGAGAGGAAGGAAGGGAAGAACTCGACAGACTCCATTTATGAGGCGTGTGTCATACGGTTCAGGCCTATTATGATGACGACCGTTGCAGCGATCATTGGCACCTTGCCGATCGCGATAGGGCTTGGCGCCGGGGCCGGCTCGCGTCAGCCGCTCGGACTTGCCGTCGTCGGCGGACTCCTTTTCTCTCAGTTCCTTACCCTGTACATTACCCCTGTCTTTTACATTTACATGGATTCATTCAGCAAATGGCTGCCGAAGGCATTGCACATCGGGCGCAAAACACAACCGTAATTCATCAATCGTCCCGACCCATGCCCCGCATGGGCCGGGGGGTGAGGTCTTGCTTTCCCGCCATCGTATTTATCTCAGCCCCGCTTGTCCTTTCTCACCGGTTTTGATATACGGAATCCATGGACACCCAACTTCCCCAAGAAGTACCAGATCTCATCGAACGGTTTGAAACAAACCAGAAATCTTTTGTCCAATATCAAGATCAAAGACCTGCCCCCAATTTTTTCCAATTCTTACGGGTTAAAATATGATAGAGAATTAAGATGTAACATAAGTGAGGTTTAAAATGAAAAATATAGATCACATAAAACAAATTCTTGAAAGCCAAAAACAGTATTTAAAAGAGCACTACCACGTTAGTGAAATAGGGGTGTTCGGATCGTATGTCAGGGGGGAACAGACACCGGAAAGTGATGTGGACATACTTGTTAGTTTTGATGAAGTGCCGAGTCTTTTGAAGTTCGTAGGCATAGAAAATTATTTGAGTGATCTATTGTGGGTGAAGGTGGATCTGGTTATGAAAAGGGTTCTAAAACCGTTTATCGGCGAATATATACTGCGTGAGGTCATTTATTTATGACCCGCACAGTCCGCGACTATGTGGATGATGCCCTCAATGCCATGTCAAAAGCACGAAAATACCTTCAAAACGTATCATACGAAGATTTTCTTAAAAATGATGAGAAACAAGATGCAACAGTGCGGGTGATTGAGGTTATCGGTGAAGCTGTGGGAAACATTCCACAGCAAATTTAAGAAAAGTATCCAGATGTCCCATGGCGGGACATTATAGGTATGAGAAATAAAATTGCCCATGAATATTTTGGTGTGGATTTTGAAACTGTCTGGAAAGTAGTGAAAGAAGATATCCCTGCTGTGCAACCATTATTTGAAAAACTCAAACAAGATTATATCCGTGAGAATGAAGTATGAGCTACTGGTAGCATGAACTCTTTAAACAATACCACAGAAAAAAACTGGGGTTTGGGCTACACAAGCTGTTGAAAAAGCCCCTGCATGTCATTGAGAGGAGTCCCGCCGAAGGCGGGACGACGAAGCAATCTATAAATTATGGCTCTTATCCCAAAAGTGATCATGGGACTGATAGAACAAAAAGAAAGAGTGTTCGACACTGCGAAGGGAAACACATCCGGACTGCCTGCAATGCTTCCGTGGTACTCTGCGTGGACTGCTTCTCTCTCGCTATGGAAATACGGAGACGTTATGGGTCGTACCCCCCTTTACCGAAAAGAGCTTTGTTTTACGAGCAGAGGAGAAAACTCTTTCTTCATGATCACACATGGGAGAGGAACCGCTTTTCTTTGCTTTTTTACCCCCTATAGGTCATGATTACTTTTGGGAGAGGAACCGATTTTTTAAGAGGAGTTTTTTAACAGCCTGTCAAGGGCTGACCCCGTAGTTCCCCTGATGAGCCGTTTTCTTAATTCTTCTATATGATTCCAGAAGTTCGTCTTGTTTTCCATCGAGAATTATTTGTTGTCCTCACCGAGATTATACCTCTTGATTTTATTGTACAGTGTCGTCCTATCTATACCGAGTATCTGTGCAGAGGTACTTATATTCCAGTTGTTGTTCTTCAGTACCGAGGTTATATGATTCTTTTCCATCTGGTCAAGCGACATATCAGCACTGCCTCCGCTGCTTATGCCGTCCTTCACGTTTCGTCCGAAGCACGGGCCGACTTCATTCAGCGTTATGATGTCTTCCTTTGCCAGCACAACGCTCCTTTCTATGACATTTTTCAATTCCCGTATGTTGCCGGGCCACCGGTACTGCATAAGCAGTGCCATGGCATCCTCGTTTACCCTTTTTACGGATTTACCGGTCTCTATATTGACCTTTTCGATCAGTTGTTCCGTTAGCAGGGGTATGTCTTCCGGTTTTTCACGCAAGGGAGGTATATCGATCGTTATGACATTCAACCGGTAGTACAGGTCTTCTCTGAATGTACCGTTCGCGATCGCTTTACCCAGGTCCCTGTTTGTGGCTGCAATGACCCTGACGTCGACCGGTATGGGTTGTGTGCTGCCAATCCTTACGATCTCCTTTGTTTCCAGGACACGTAGCAGGTCCATCTGTAATTTGGGACTTATGTCTCCTATCTCGTCAAGAAAAATGGACCCCTTGTCCGCCATCTCAAACATCCCTTTGACCATGGTTGAAGCACCGGTAAAAGCACCCTTCTCGTGTCCGAACAATTCGCTCTCGAGCAGCGTCTCCGTCAGAGAGGCGCACGACACCGGAACAAAAGGCTTGTCTTTTCTCAGGCTCTCCGCATGGAGAGCCCGTGCGATGAGCTCTTTCCCTGTCCCCGTCTCGCCGTGGATCAGGATCGTAACGTCGGTCTTTGCAACGTTTTTTATGAGTTCAAAGATCTCCTGCATCTTTTTATTCTTGCTGTAGAGCTGATGGAACTGGAATTGTTTTGCAAGTTCTTTTCTCAGGAAAATGTTCTCCTGCTCGAGCATCTGCTGCTTCATGATCTTTTTGATCGTGATCGAGATCTCCTCCGGATCGAACGGTTTCATAAGGTAATCGAATGCGCCTTCTTTGATGGCCTTTACTGCCGTATCGACAGTTGCGTAGGCCGTCATGATGATAACCGGCAGATCCGGCAGGAACTTTTTTACTTCTTTCATCAGCTCCAGGCCGTCCATCTCGGGCATCTTGAGGTCCACGAGCATCAAATCATAGCTCTTTTTTTTCAGCGCCTCAAGCGCCAGCTTACCGCTCTCGACCGGTACGACGTCGTAGCCATCCTCAAGCAGCCAGCTTGACAGGGATGTTCTCACAATCTCTTCATCGTCAACTATCATAATGCTTGGTTTACTTCCCATACGGTATCTCCAATTCCTTTAATTTATTGATAAGCTGATCCTTGTGGTTCTCGCAGAACGCTGCCGTCTTTTTGTCGATGCCGATAACGTTGTTCGACAGATGCATGACGCAGTAGGACAGATCACAGTGGGTCAGTCCGAAAGTATGTCCCAGCTCATGCATAAGTTCTTTAAACAATCGTTCGACGTACAGGCGCTTATCAGGTTTTAATCCGTAGTATTCCTGCTTCAGCCGTGCACCGGAAACGATTGCAGCCTTCCCGTCCAGTTGTGCCTCTCCGAAGACATAGGTAAGGATGGGTATGAACAGATCGACAGCCGTAATGCCGATTGTCCTGAGTGCTGAATCGCTGTGGCTGTTGACGATGTAGCGCAAAATTTTGGTAGAGTAATACTGCTTCCTGTCGGGATCGAATGCATAAACAGGACTTTCTATCGAGGGTAACACCCGTACCGGTACCGGTAATGTATCCATAAGCCTTCTCGCTATTTCATCCAATATTTCGTTATCGCAGCCATCGTATGGTTGTAGGTAAATATAAGCCATCCGTCAATTATGGCGCAGGGTTCTTGTCCTCGTTCAGCGGTATGGTAAGTTCTATGGTCGTTCCTTTCCCTCGTTTGCTGACGATATCTATCCTGCCTTTATGCTTCGTGATGATACCATACACCACTGCCAGCCCAAGCCCTGTTCCTTTTTCCTTTGTTGTGTAAAACGGTTCAAATACCTTATTCATATCCTCTTCGGGTATGCCGGTCCCCGTATCCTTGATACTTATCTTAATGTCCTTTTTCAAATTATCAAAACCGGTTTCTACGGTAAGCCTTTTTTCTCCTTCTTTCATTGCCTCACAGGCATTGATGATAATATTCATAAACGCCTGCTTCAACTGGTCTGCATCTGCCATGGTCTGCGGTATCGCGGAAAAAGATTTGATGACCTCTATGCCCTGCAGGTTTATCTGATTGCGGACGAGCATCAGGGTTTCTTCGATGATCGTATTGATATCGACAAGCCTGTAGTGGGGCTCCCGCTGCCGAGAAAAATCGAGGAGGTTTTTTACGATGCCGGATGTCCGCTCTGTCTCACGCTCCATAAGGAACAGATAATCTATATACTTTTTGATGTCTTCGCCGCTGGTATCTTCCCTGCGTAATTTTTTGAGCATGAGTTTTATGTAGGTGAGCACCCCGGTCATCGGATTGTTGATCTCGTGTGCTACGGTTGCGGACAGCTTGCCGATGGATGCCAGTTTTTCAGACCGGATCAGGTTGTCCTGTGCTGCCTTCAACTCGTGGGTCCTTTCTTCGACCTTGTTCTCGAGTGTTTCCACGAGATTGAGCAGTTCGTTTTTTGCCTCGCTTAATTTATGCATCATATCGTTAAATGCGTTCGCAAGCTCTCCCATCTCGTCGCGGGTATTGATAACGATCGGCTCATCGAGGTTTCCGCCGGCTATGCGGTGGGTCCCGGTGATCAGCTTCTTGATAGGCTTGTCGATGATGCTTTTTATAATGAGAATCATAAGGATTGAAAGGAAACACATCGTTATGATGCCTATGATGACGGAGCGGATTTCCATCCCTTTGATCTCGCGCTCTATGGTGTTCAGCGACATGCTGATGTCGAGCACCCCCAGAACCTTCTGGCCCGCGGGGTGTGCATGGCAGGATGCGGACGAGCACTCTGGTTCATTGTATATGGGCGTAATCATGCCGAGCACCTTGCTTCCGTTTGCGAGGTTGAAGATACGTGTCCTCTTGGGCATAGAAAGTTTTTCGAGGGGTTTGCCGACAGCGTGACATGCATAACATTGTTCTTCCGTCTTGTTGACAAACTTTCCAATCTCCCCGGGGTCCGTGGATACCATGATGTAGCCTTCCTTATTGAAGATCCGTACCCTGCTGATGCCCGGCTGCATCCCGATATAGGTGATGATCCGGTAAACATTGCTCCTCTGGTTCCTGAGCATGTCATATTTTGTGCTCTTGATGACCGTGTCGCTGAACTGTGTCGCACCCCGTATCACCTCGTTGAGGAGCTGCTTTTTTTGGTCCTCGATGTTCAGATACAGCACAATGCCGAGAATAGAAATAAGCAAGACGATGATGTACACTATCAATTTGAATGTTATGCCTCTGCGTACCATATAAGCCTTCA
>JAMCVD010000103.1 GCA_023381995.1 Deltaproteobacteria bacterium | reverse complement strand
GAGCGTATTGCTGGTCTTCGGCACTTCCCTGCACTATGGCTCTCCGTTCCTCATCGACAAGCTCGCGATCGTGATCGCCGTGTCCGCGATCGCACTGCTGATCGTCTCCGTATGGATATACGACGGCGTGTTCACGTTCCCTCGACTGGACCCTGCCGTATACCGGCCTGCAGCGGCGCTGTTCTTCTATATACTCCTACGAACGGCCATCCCCGGACCGGCAAACCAGAGGTACTCGTTCGAGGCGCTGTTCGCTGCCTCGCTGATCCTCCTGTTCTTTGTTTATCTATACGCAGGCTTTGGGGAAAGGGAAAACGCCCTTTCCCTCGTAAAGTCCGTTGTCTACTCAAACGCCGCCCTGATGCTCGTCTATCTGATCAAGGGGACGGCTCTCGGGACGCAGGGGCATGTCTTTTCCGGGTGGCTCGTCAACCACAACCACCTTGCAATGCTCGCGGGCATGCTCATGCCTTTCCCGATCGCGATGAGCGTCTACAAACACCAGAGCAGAAGAGACAGGGCGCTATGGCTCTGCGCTTCGCTCGTACTCCTCGCGGGGTTCCTGTTCTCCGTATCAAGGGGCGGCTACCTATCCTTTGTCGTGGCAATCTCGACGACGCTCCTTGCGGCCGCGTGGCTCGGCGTGTACAGCAGAAAGACGGCCCTGGTACTGTTTGGGACCGCGGTTGCAGCGGGCATCTTCGTCCTGAACCTTTATACCTTTGCACACAGGATCTTCAGCAACCTCTTTCTCCTCAGCGCCTCGCAGAGGTTCGGCATATGGTGGGGCTCCATCAGGATGTTCATGTCACACCCGGTATTCGGATGGGGCATGGGCACGTACGAAGATGCGTTCTACAGATTCAGGCCTCCAGACATCCTGTACCTTGTCAACCATGCGCACGACATATTTATAGAGATTGCGGACGATACAGGGATCGTCGGGCTGGCCTTGTTCCTGTGGCTTATCGCTGGGTGGCTCATATGCATAATCAAGGGCATGAGGCAGACATCGTCCGACTTTAAAAGAGCGATGCTCTGGGCCGGGCTTACCTCCTCGCTCTATTTGATCCTCCACAATACGGTGGACTTCGGGATATTCGTCCCCTCAAACGCCGTGTCCGCGATCCTGCTGATGGCAGCGACCGCGTCCGTCATGCAGGGCCACGGCCATGAGCTGCCGCTTGACTATTTCAAAAGGCTCCCGGCAAGGCATCGTGCCCTCCTGGCCCTGGCGGCGGGCGTGCTGTTCCTGAGCACCGCAATAGTATGCTCGAGGGCCATCTATGGCGAATACTATTACGAAAAAGGGAAGGCATCTCTGTCCGGCGGTCGGGCCGCCGGACAGGTCACGAAAGCCATCGGAAGTCTTTCCACGGCGGAAAGGTTCGTAGAGACGGACCTCGTCCACTATGAGTCCGGAAGGGCGTGGTTCCTCTTGTTCGTCAGATCCGGCACAACGTCTGCACTGGACAACGCTATACGGGAGTTCAAACGTGCCGGTGTCCTCTGCCCGTGGAACCCCTACTATCCCGAGGACACCGGGGCCCTCTACCTGTACAGGGGTGACATACGGCATGCAATCCTGTACACCCGGAAGGCCCTATCGCTCGACCCCTCGAATGCCTCCCTCTGCATGAGGGCAGCCGACATGGAGATCGAACTGGGCAGGACCTCTGACGCCATTGCCTACTATACAAGGGCGTGCAGGATATACCCCGGGTATGAACAGGAGGCGATCCATACGCTCATAGAGAACGGTGTGGACGTGGACAGGCTCGTGCGGTTTGCGGACAGCGTGCCCGGTGGCGAATGGGCGCTTGCAAACGGGTTGATAAGCGAACGAACGGTGAATCCGACCTATCCTCCGGCAGGCGGAGAGACGGCCGGGCGGGCCATGGACATGGGGAAGGAGGGACGGGACGCCATAGCAGCAGGGATACTCGAGAGGCTGATGGCATCCGACGAGGCGCACCTCAACAGGTATGTCCCTCTGTTCATCTCCATAGTGCCGGACAAGAAAGACGCATTGGTCCGGCTCGAGTCCCTGCACATAACGGATGCGTGCATGTTGTTCTACCTGGCATCGCTCCAGAGCCGCACGGGCGACGATACAACGGCCATAAGGACGCTGGAGAGAGTCATACATATGGACAGCAGGTATAGAGATGCATACAGGCTGCTGTCGGACATTTACGCGTCCGAGGGCAGGGTAGAGGAAGCAATAGCAGTCCTGAAAATGGGCCTCTATTACCTGCCATCGGACTCCGCCTTCTATGCGATGCTCGGCGCATACTACGGTCAGGACAACGACTGGTACAATGCGATAGAGTCGTATAGGATGGCGGTCACACTCGACCCGGCGTATGAGAACGGGTACGTGCAGATGGCGCTGATCTATAAAAGCCAGGGCATGCACGCACGGTCACTGGACGTCCTGAAAAAGGGCAGGGAAGCACTACCCGGGAGCGCACACCTGCTGCAGATGCTGAGACGGGAGGGCGGTCAATAGGCAGGGAGAAGTCAGTGCCGGCCTTTTATCCAGTTGACCGCATCGAGGACATCCGTCCCTATGTATACGGGTGCGTACGGCCTGTCATCGATGAGCGGCAGCTCTCTGGTTCCGTACCCCGTGAGCACGAGGATGCCTTTGCCGCCGAAGTTATAGGCGAGCTCCACGTCGCTGAGTTTGTCGCCTATCATGTATGCGCCCCTGACGTCAACGCCCAGATCGTGTGCGGCTCGCACTATCATGCCGGTCCCCGGCTTTCTGCATTCGCACTGTTTTTTATACGCGGGGACGACGGCCTCCGGATGGTGGGGACAGTAATAGATCCTCTCTATCGATACGCCGCTGTCCGCGAGCATGCCCAGCATGGCATTGTTTATCTCTATGAGTTCGGACTCCTTCAACAGTCCCTTTCCGACCCCCGCTTGGTTGGAGACGATGACAATCCTGTACCCCATCTCGTTGAGTATTCTGAGGGCAGGCACCGTCCCTTCGTACAGACGGATTTGCTCGGCCCTTGTTATGTACCCGTCTTCCCTGTTTATGGTCCCGTCTCTGTCAAGGAATATGACTTTCCCGCCGTGCAGGGGGACGCTTTGTCTCATACACTACCGGGGCATGAACACGAGCGTCGAAAACCTGTCCGGAGAGAAATACTTCCTGATGACGGTATTCATCTCGCTCCTCGTCACCCGCATGATGAGGCCGGGCAGCCTGCTATAGTAGTCGATGCTGTGCTCGAACAGCTCGTTGTACGCAAGTATGTTTGCTACATTGAGCGCCATCTGCTTGCGGCTGTCGTAGTCAGAAAGCATATACCTCTTGCTGTTCTCGAGCTCTATATCGTTCACCCCGTCCCTATAGAGCCGCTCGATCTCGGACCGTATGACCCCGAGTGACATGTCGACCTTTTCGGGCGATGTCGAGGTGTATATGCCGAACCATCCCCTGTTGTTCAGCTTTGCCTCCCCTACCGTCTGTACGGCGTAGCATATTCCGCGCCTGTCCCTCAGCTCGACGAAGAGCCTCCCGCTCTGCCCGCCGAGTATCTGATCGAGCAACATTATGGCAAACCTGTCTCGGTGGTTGACCGGTATGGTCAGCGCACCCGTTAGTATGTGTGCCTGGTTCTTCTTCATCTTGTACTTTTCCGTTTTTTCCCTCCGCACGGTCGGGGGGACACGCTGCTGCGCAGGCGTATGACCCCTGCCGCTCCTGATTGCGGAAAGGTACCACGCGATCTTTTTTACTATCTCCATTCTGTCCATATCGCCGACGACCGAGACCACCCCGTTTTTACTGCAAACGAGCTTGTCGTATGCACCCACGACGTCCGCCCTCTCGATCTTCTTCACCGTGCTCTCGTCCCCCTTTTCGGACAGGCTGAGCGGCGATTGTCCGTACAGGAGCCGGAGGAATGCGTTCCTTGCCTGCAGCCCTATATTGTCCTTGTCCGCCCGTATGTCGGTTATGACGTCCCTCTTCGCCCTTTTGATCTCCTCACCGTCGAAGACCGGGTTCAGGAGCATGTCTGCAAAGAGGTTTAATCCGTCGTCCGTATATTTGTTCAGGAACTCGCCTGTCATGCCGAAGGACTGTTTTGTCCTGACAGAGGAGAACATGCCTGAGATGTTGTCGCTCTCCCTCTCTATGTCCGCCTCTTTCCTGTAGCGCGTGCCCTTTTTCAGCATCATCGCCATGATATGTATGAGTCCTGTTTTGTCTTCCGGCTCCTCGGCTATGTCCCCGAGGAACATGGCGGAGAAGGCCACTATCGGTATCGTGCGTTTTTCTTTCACGATGACGCGCAGTCCGTTTTCAAATGTGGCCATGAGAACGTTGCCCACGTGTTTCAGGGCGTAGTCCATGGACACCAGCGTGGGGTGGGCGCTGCTCGTCACGATGCCTTTGCTGACGCTGGCCTCCTTTTTCGGCAGGATACCCACCACGTTCAGCCGGTCCTGCCTGAGGTACCTCTCTATCGCGTTCCCTATCATCTCCAGATCCACGCTGTCGATCTTCTTCGTGTAATCCATTATGTAGTCAAGACCGCCCATTTCGACGACGGCCTCGCCGATCTTCATTGCGCGTTGCTTGACGGTCTCGAGGTCGTAGATGAACATGCTCTTCAGCATCTGTTTCGCGCGCTCTACCTCTTCGTGGGTCGGTAGCCTGACGGCAGCATCGGATATCGTGCCCATGATACCGTCGACCGCCTTCTTGAGCTTCTCGGGCGCCGTCGTGCCGCTTATGCTGAAGAAGCCCGTATACCTGTTTGCGGAATGCGAGACCATGATGCTGTCGACGAGTCTGTTTTCTTCTTTTACTATGCGCGGCAGCCTTGATGTATCATTGCCCCCGAGTAGGTACGCAAGCACCTCGAGCGCAAAGCTGCTGTCGTCCGTCGTGGGGGGCGTAAGAAATCCCACCGCGTAGTACGTGTCCTTGACGTCGATCCTTCGTACGATGCTCTGCTGGTGCCGCTGCTCCGGCTGACCGGGCCTTATGTGCTTTATGGCCCCGTCGGACCTCATATCGCCGAACGCCGCATGGACCCCGTGTTCCATCTGCTGCCTGGGGACGTCCCCGGCAATAACGATGTTGATATTGGACGGCGCATACCACCTCCTGTAATGGGCGAATATGGTGTCCCTTGTAAAGGTCCGGACCGTGTCCTCGTAGCCTATAATAGGCCTCCCGTAGGGGTGTTCCCCGTACGCGAGCTCGTACAGCGCGAGGAACAGCGCCTGATACGTATCGTCCTTGCCGCGCTTGATCTCGTCGAGCACCACTTCCCTTTCCATCCTGAGCTCGTCCTCGTCGAACGAGGGGTCGATCATTGTCTGGGCAAACACACTCAGTGCCTTGTTGAAATAGTCGTTCTTTATCGTCGCGTAGAATACCGTCTCCTCGAATGAGGTAAACGCATTTATATAGCCGCCCAGTGCCTCTATCTCCTTTGCGATTACCGCTATCTTTTTGTTCGCCGCGCCCTTGAAGAACATGTGCTCGATCATATGCGATATGCCCGCCGATTTCGGCGACTCGTCTGCACTGCCCGTATTTACCCATGCCTGTATCGATACAAGCGGGGTATCGGGGACGTGATCGTAAAAGACCTTTACGCCGTTTGGAAGTGTAAATGCCTCTATCTCCTGATACTTGTTCCCGTCAAACTTGGGGTCATCCACCCTCATGGTGTACAATTTTGTATATAATTTCATAATGGCTCCTTGTCAGGGCATAATAATGAATATGTGTAGTGGGACTGTCAAGTCAATGGATTGTTGTGCAAAAAAGAAAGTAATCTTTTGGATCTCAAATAGTTAGCTACGACACCTCTTGTGTTTCTGGTCAGTATGTATACAGCTTTGCATAGGGCCGTGTGCTAAGGGGCGTGAGCTTCTCAAACCTTTCGCCCAGTATCCTGTCCGCATCGAGTCCGAGGTCTGCTGCGTACTCCGTTATGATGCCTTCCAGGAGCGGCCTGTCCGCTTCCGTAAGCTCGGACACGGCCACGCCCTTTCCGAGCTTTTGCCTGTCTATACCGTCCCTTACATAAACGGTGCCGCCGTGCATGCCTGCGCCAAGATAGTCTCCGGCTCCACTGCTATTGTCCCTTCCGAACATCCGCAGCAGCACAATCACGCCGCCCGCCATGTACTCCGCAAGGAAGTCCCCGGCGTTCCCGCCTATGACTATTATGGGGTTCAGGGCCTTGTATCCCTTCATGTGTATGCCGATCCTGTAGCCTGCATCCTTCAAGATAAACAGTTTCCCGCCCCTCATGCCGTAGCCGCACACATCGCCCGCCATGCCCCTGACGACGATCTTTCCGCCGTTCATGGTGTTGCCAACCGCGTCCTGAGCATTGTTGTTGACGGTAATGAGCGGTCCGTCCATAAAGATCCCGAGGTCGTTTCCCGGGACGCCGTCGATCGTGATCCTGACGTCCTTCTTGATCCCGTCGCCGATGTACCTCTGGCCGTTGACGTTGTAGAGATCTATCTCGGTCGCGCCGCCGGCGACTACCGCATGGATCTTCTCGTTGAGCGCTCTATAGTGCATACCCTTTGCATCGATCCTTATCCTGTCCTCCATACTTAGCGCTGTGTGCCCTCCTTGAGTGTTACTATGATGGGCTCCCCCGCCTTGGGGGCCCAGACGTCATCCGGCCCTGGTATGACCTCCCTGATCGCCGACTCCTCGCTCGCTATCGCGACGATGTCGCCCTTCCTGCCGACGACGAGCGGCCTCAGCTTTATCCTGTCGTTGAGCCCGAGGATGCCGTTGTCGAAGCCCATGAGTATGGCAAACGGGCCGTTCAGCATCGCGTTTGCATAGGACACCCTCAGTGCGGTGTAGTAGTCTTTCTTCTGAGGGCCCATGAGCAGAATGTCTTTCCAGAACGGTGGCGCCAGTACGGCAGCAGCAGCCGAAAGGGACAGGCCCTTCTTCCGTATCAGGAGATCGAGGAGGTACGCCACCACTTCCGTGTCGGTCAGGAGCGTGCATTTGTACCCGAACATCTCCACATACCTCTTGTTCGTGCCGTAAGAGGAGATCTCCCCGTTGTGCACGATGGACCAGTCCAGTATCGTAAACGGGTGTGCGCCGCCCCACCATCCCGGGGTATTCGTCGGGAACCTTGTATGGCCGAGCAGGAGATACCCGGAGTAGTCCTGCATCCTGAAAAACTCCGCGATCGCGTCTGGGTGTCCGACACCCTTGAACACCGGGAGGTTCTTGCCGCTCGATACGACATAGGCATTTTCTATCCGCTCGTTGATCTCCATGACGATGGTGACGATGAGGTCGTCCACCACGTCCTCGCCCTGTTCCGCGACGGGGGCCGGCGGGTCCACGAAGTATCTCCAGAACTCCGGCGGGTCTACTATCGCATGGACCTTCTTTACGGGCACGGGCTCTGCATGGAGGAGAGCGAGCTTCGACTTCAGCAGGCCCTCGACGGTCTCTCGCGCGCCCGCGTCGTTGTACATGACGTGCATGCCGAAGCTTTCTTTGAACTCCGGGTATGCGCCGTAGACGGCGTACCCGCTGCCCAGGCCATTGCCCCTCTCTTTCATGGAGCACAGTGAAGACACGATCATGGCGCCTTCGACCGGCCTGCCGGCCCTGTCTATTATCCCGACCAGGCCGCAGCCGCCGAAGTCCTTCCCGTACGGTGTAGAAGACCTTATCCCCATACCGCTACCCCGGCCTTGTCAGCACTTCGTCTCTGAACGTCTTCGGCAGATCGAGGAAACCGAAGCTGTCCGACAACAGCCTGTCCTTGATGCCGCTCACGTCCATCCTTGCCCTTATGATGCTGTTGTATATGCCCATTCTCGCTATGTAGTTCATCGACAGGACCCCGACCAGCCTTCCGTCTTTCAGGACGGCCTTCCTGTAAACCTCCCCTTCCTCTCTCACGATCTCCTCAAACCCGTCGTTTTTGTCTATAAAAATGACGTTCCCTATGGAGATGACGCTCCTGCCGAAGAACTGGAACGCGTTCTGCGGCAGCCCGCCGGGGTATGTCCTCCTCTCGCCCGCCATGTTCGAGCCTGCGATCTTCCCCTGCATGGTCGCTATTGGTATTATCGGTATGACGTCCGCCCTCTTCCTGAGGAAGTCCTCGGCTTCCGCGACGTCTCCGGCTGCAAAGATGCCTTGGATGTTCGTCTGCATGCCGTTGTCTACCATTATCCCCCTGTTTACCTTTATGCCGGAGCCCTCAACGGGGCCGGTGTTCGGACGTACGCCTATGCTCAATACCACGGTATCGCACTTGAGCCTCCCACCGCCCTTGAGCCTTACACCCGTTACCCTGCCTTTTACCCTGAGTACGGACTCGACGGTATCGCCCGTAACGATCCTGAGGCCGTTTTCCTCAAGCCATCCCTGCACGCGCTGCGCGGCGATCTGGTCAAGCGCCTTGACCAACACATAGTCCGCAAGCTCTACGACCGTCACGTCCACGCCCATGTGCTTCAGGCCCTCGGCACACTGCAGGCCGATCAGCCCGCCTCCGATGACGACCGCCCTGGCCCCCTTCCGGCCTTTGATCCAGTCCCTCAGTGTTTTTGCATCGTCCCACGTCGTAAAAGTGAACATGCCCGGGCCTTCCGAGCCGTGGATGGGCGGCGTTATGGGTACCCCGCCAGTACTTATCATGAGTCTGTCGAAATGGACCTTCTGTCCGCTGTCAAGGACGACCGAGCTTTCCCGGGGACTGATCCCCGCAACGGTACTGCCGAGCAGTGTCGTTACGCGGTGTCTGTCGTAGAAATCCTTGTCCCTGTAGTACATCCGGGCCTCATCAATCGCACCGTCCATGTACTCGTGGATGGCCGCACGCGCGTACACGTGGTAGGGCTCTCTCGATATGACGGTGATCTCGCCCTGTGTGTCCCGTTTCCTGATGGCCTCTATTGCGAACACGCCCGCGTACGAATTCCCCAGTATGACGTACCTCTTCACGCCCATGTTCATCCCCTGTCCTCGAATACCAGTGCACGGTTCGGGCATGCGGCAACGCACGCCGGGACATCTCTGTCCGGACACAGGTCGCACTTGTTTGCGACCCGTCTCTCTTCCCCTCCGACATGCATGGCAACCTGGCCGATCGCTCCATAGGGACACGCCATGATGCACATCCAGCACCCGAGGCACCTGTCCTGATCGAGTTCGATCCTGCCCGTCTCCTCGTTCCTGGTCAGCGTGCCGTTTTTGCACGCCTCTACGCATTCCGCCTCTGCACAGTGCCTGCACATGACGGAAATGGCAAGCGGCGGCCTGTACTCCACCTTTGTCCTGGACACAGGCCTCGGCCTCTCCGTAAGGTATGCCTTCAGCGGGTCCTTTGTCCTGGAGTGTTCCGTCATGCATGCGACCTCGCACAGGTTGCATGCAACACACCACTGTTCTCTCGGGTATACGACCTTCATGCTGTCCTCGTCCTTTGCCCTGTCATTGAACGTCCCATGGTATTCACGTCCCTGCCTGCCGTATGCCCAGTGTCTGGAGCTCTCCTTCCGAGAGGCCAACGCCCCTCAGCCTGTCGCGGTTTCCCTTCAGGCTCTCGATGGAGTTGATACCCATGAGCCCGAGCATCTCCTTGATCTCGTTCGACCACGCCCGTATGAGGCCTACCAGCCTCTCGGTCCCGATCTCCGGGTTGACGCGCCTTGCAAGCTCTGGGTCGTTCGTCGTTATGCCCCACGCGCACCTTCCCCTGTGGCACTGCTGGCACAGGGTACAGCCCAGGGCCATGAGTGCGGACGTTGCTATGTACACGGCGTCAGCGCCGAGTGCGATCGCCTTTACGATGTCGCTGCTGTTCCTGAAGCCCCCTGCGGCGACCAGCGACACCTCGTTCCGTATGCCTTCCTGCCTCAGCCTCTCGTCCACCGCGGCTATAGCCACCTCTATGGGGATGCCGACGTTGTCCCGTATTGCCTTGGGTGCCGCACCCGTGCCCCCGCGGAACCCGTCCACCGCGATGATGTCCGCGCCGGCCCGCGCGATGCCACTCGCTATCGCTGCGACGTTGTGCACGGCCGCTATCTTCACGGAGACAGGCTTCTCGTAGCGCGTGGCCTCCTTCAGTGCGTAGATGAGCTGCTTCAGGTCCTCTATCGAGTAGATGTCGTGGTGCGGCGCAGGGGAAATCGCGTCCGTGCCCACCGGGATCATCCTTGTCTCGGATATACCTTCCAGCACCTTCTCTCCCGGCAGGTGGCCGCCGATGCCCGGCTTTGCACCCTGACCGATCTTTATTTCTATGGCCGCTCCAGCGCCGAGGTACTCCGGGCTCACACCGAACCTGCCGGAGGCGCACTGCACTATCGTCTGTCTGCCGTACTCGTAGAGCGCCTTTGGCAGCCCGCCTTCCCCGGTGTTCCAGTATGTCCCGAGCTCTCTCGCAGCCCTGGCGACCGACTCGCAGACGTTGTAGTTGATCGAGCCGTACGACATGGCCGAAAACATGATCGGTGTCTCGAGCACGAGCTGGGGCGCAAGCTTCGTGGTGATGTCCCCGTCCCTGCCGATCTCGAGCCTCTCGGGCTTTCTCCCGAGGAAGGTCTTCAGCTCCATGGGCTCCCTGAGCGGATCTATGGACGGGTTGGTGACCTGACACGCGTCTATGACCATGTGCTCCCAGTAGTTGGTGAACGGCTTGTCGTTACCCATACCAGTTATGATGATCCCGCCGGTGCCGGCCTGCTTGTAGAGGTCCTTGATGTTGTTGTCTTTCCAGTTCGCATTGGGCCTGAAGGCGTCCGGGTTCCTGACGATCCGTATGCAGTCAGTCGGACAGAACGTCGAGCACCGCATGCACCCCACACAGTTAGCATCGAGACTGTAGATCATTTCCCTGTCGGGGTCATAGAAGTTTGCGCCGTACGAGCACTGCGTGACACAGGCCTTGCATCTGATGCACCTATCAAGGTCCCTCTGAACTACATAGTCAAAGTAGTTGTTGTAAGGGTTCTTGTAAAGCATGCCTTACGGTCTCCCTGTATTTGTTTTTATACAGTCTTTCATGTCCTCTATCCCAAAAAACATCGCTTAATCTTATAAAATAAGGTTTTTAGTTTATTTAACCTTTGTTTGTAATATAAATTTAATCTTTAAGATTAGATATGTCAAGCAAAACCGTAATTGCCAAAAAACACTTGACATTATGCCCACACAGGGTTATCCATACTAAGTAAGGCCAATTGCAATAAAAATCTAATTTTATAAGGATACACAGATGTCCGATATCATAGACAGCATTGATACCAAGATCCTGAGCATCCTGCAAAAGGACAGCAGGACCACATACCGCGATATTGCCAAGATGGTAGAGCTCCAGCCGCCCTCCGTCATAGATCGCGTAAAAAAGCTTGAAAAGGCAGGGATTATAAAGAGGTATGTGACCGTGGTCGACGAAAAGAAGCTCGGAATCGACGTGACCGCATTTATCGGGGTCTATATAGAGCACCCGCAGTACATAGATAGCTTTGAGAAGGCCATTGCCGACATCAACGAGGACATCCTTGAATGCCATCACGTTACGGGCGACTACACCTTGCTCCTCAAGGTCAAGACGCGCAACACGACCACGCTCGAGAGGCTGATCAAGGACTTGCGCGGCATAACAGGCGTCGTGAGGACATACACGATGGTCGTCTTCTCGACCCTGAAAGAGGACTGCGTGGTACCTGTAAAAAAGCCGGCCTGACCCATTCCTTGACATTCCGCTTTTTCTAAAATACCGGTTAGGTTTCCATAAAACGGAGACCCGGTGTTAGAATTCATTCAGGAAAAGATTACAAAGCTTTTCGATAGGCTGTCCAAAAGGGGCGTCCTGTCGGAAAGCGATATCGATGCCGTCCTTAAAGAGATACGGATCGTGCTGCTCGAGGCGGACGTCCACTACAGGGTGGCGAAAGAGCTTATCGACAATGTCAGGCAGAAGGCGATGGGAGAGGGCCTGTCGAGGAGCATCGATCCGTCGAGATACCTGCTCGGCATACTCAAAACGGAGATGATAAATATACTGGGTCCGGCCGCGTCCGTGAGGATAGACACCACCGGGGACGTCGTCATGCTTGTTGGCCTGCAGGGGACCGGGAAAACGACGACCGCGGTAAAGCTTGCCAGGCATATGAAAGAGAAGAGGGGGCTAAAGCCCTATCTTGTGTCACTCGACTTCACGAGGCCCGCTGCACAGGAGCAGCTCGCAGCGCTCGCAAAGGCGAACGGGTTCGCGATGGACGAAGGGACCTCCGACAGGGGCCACGAGGGGCTGAAGGACCTGAGGCTTTCTTCGGCACGGCGGGGCTGCGACTTCATCGTGGTCGATACCGCAGGCAGGCTCCATGTAGACGGGGAACTCATGGACGAACTCAGACGTACTAAAGACGCACTCAGGCCCTCGGCGACCATCCTCGTGATAGACTCGATGATGGGCCACGACGTCCTGAAAGTGGCGGAGAGCTTCATGAGCGGGGTTGGGTACGACGGCGCGATATTCACAAAATTCGAGGGTGACTCCAGGGGCGGGGCCGTCATCTCGTTCAGGAAGACGATGGGCAGGCCGATATTCTTCGTAGGGACCGGGGAGGCGGTTTCCGCCATAGAGCCGTTCGATCCCGAGAGGCTTGTAGCAAGGGTCATCGGCAGCGGGGACATGGCCGGGCTCGTAGAGAAGCTGTCCGAGGCCGTTGCCGGGGACGGCATGGAGCAGGCAAAGCGGATCGCAAAGGGCAGATTTACCTTTCAGGACTTCATAAAACAGATGAGGATGATAAAAAGGCTCGGCTCCGTCGAGTCCCTGTTCGGCATGCTCCCCGGGGCGTCCAGGCTCAAGGGCATCGCTAGATCGGAGGACGTCAGGAGCGACTTGAAAAGATACGAGGCCATCATAAACTCCATGACCAACCGGGAAAGGGACGACCCGGACATCCTGAACGGCAGGAGGAAACAGAGGATAGCAAAAGGCAGCGGTACAAGGGTGGAGGACGTCAACAGGCTCATAAAGCGCTTCTACGAAACTCAAAGGATGATGGACATTATCAAAAAAACTGGTATAAAAGGTATACAGAAATACATACAATAGGTACGGAGGAAAACAATGGTAGCAATCAGGCTAAAGAAATTTGGCAGGAAACACATCCAGCAGTACAGAATAGTCGTGGAGGACTCGCGTTACACGGCCGGCGGCCGGGTACTCGAAGTCCTCGGCAATTTCAGCCCGGCGACGAAGCCCTACACGATAAAGGTCGATGCCGATAAGATAAAGGCGTGGATAAGCAAGGGCGCACAGCTTTCCCCGAGGGTCAGGACTTTACTGGAGGCCCAGAAGCTCGTATAATCATACGCGCGGGAGGTAGGCCATGAAGGAACTGGTAGAAGGTATAGCAAAGCAGCTCGTGGACAGGCCAGACAGCGTTCAGGTCAAGGTGATCGAGAGCGAGCATACCTCGGTCATCGAGCTTACGGTGGACAAGGAAGACATGGGCAAGATTATAGGCAGGGAGGGGAAAACAGTGAAGGCCATACGGACCATTCTCGGAGCTGTGGGGAACAAGCTGAAGAAAAGGTTCGTGCTCGAAATAGTAAATTGACCCGGGCCAGGGGCCCGGACATTCCAGGCCCGATCCCACTCTGAACGGCGCTCTATGCTTACATTCAAGATCCTGAGTATTTTTCCCAGATACTTCGTATCGCCTTTTATGGACGGCCTCCTGAAGGATGCCATAGGAAGGGGTGATCTGACGATAGACGTTATGGACTGCTGGATGTGTTTCCT
>JAMCVD010000089.1 GCA_023381995.1 Deltaproteobacteria bacterium | reverse complement strand
GTCCTCATATGCCCATAAAGCTATCTCCCACTTTTTCACATCATTGATAAATTTTTTATTCCGAGCGTTCTGGATCAAATCCTGGCCTTTCAGTACCGCTCCTATTATTATCCCGATGATTACCAGAACAATCGACAGCTCAATCAGCGTAAAGCCCCTCTCGTTTCTCATTCCCTTATTCATATTTATCCCCCTATGCCAAACCTCTTGGTTACACTGCTGCCAAAAAACTCCGGGCAAATCCTGCCGACTCTCTTCGGCATTAGTATACATTGTCATTATCGTAAATTTCCTGTAAAACTTTACCGGATTTGCCACGGACCGCACTATTTTCCAAGAGCCCTCTGTTTTTTAAGGCATAAACCACTGATCCTCAATTCATCTGCCGGCATTTATCTGCACGCAAACATCTAAAATCCTTGATTTGTAAACATAGCGGCATTATATACTACTCCATGTTCCGAAAAGTGCAGTTGGCTATCCTCTCTTTTTGCCTTTTACCGTCCGCTCTTTACGCCCTCTGTTTCGAAGAGGCGGGAAAGGCTTACAATATCAATCCCGCTCTCCTCGAAGGCATAGCAGAGGTCGAATCAAACCTCAACCCCGGGGCATTGAATATAAATGCAAACGGCTCTGTCGACATCGGGCTTATGCAGATAAATTCCTACTGGATAAAAGCCCTCGGCCTGAAATACAACGAACTTGTTTCAGACCCCTGTTATAACGCAATGACCGGCGCAAAGATCCTGCGCCGGTGCATTGATGCATACGGATATACATGGGAAGCGGTGGGTTGTTATAATGCAAACAGCATGAAAAAGAAAATCGCATATTCATGGAAGGTGTTCAACAGGATGAGGGCTGAGGATAAAAAGGCGAAAAGCAGCCCGCAGCGTAAAGGTAAAGAGCAGAAGGCAACGGACACAGAAGGCAGATCATCACTTTTCTTCAGGGTGCGGGACCAGAAAGCAAAATCTTATGAATATGTTTCCGGCAGGAATTCCTTTGAGACCGGAACCGGAGAACAATGAGTCTTCTTGCAGACCTGCTCTCAAAGGTTAAGCATCAGGGTTTTAAGCGGGATGTCCCCCCAAATTTGAAACAGGTTGTATTCGATTCCTCGGAAAGGGCGGCAACGCACAGGAAAATTATCTTCCTATCTATTTTCACCGCCCTTGCAGTATCAGCAGGGTTTGGGGCCATTTATATCATGGAATTTATTAAACCCTCTATCCTGCAAAAGGGTCTGCAGCCGGAAAGATTCATAACCGAACAGCAGAAATCTCCATCCGCACTGCCGCGCGTTGAGCAGGCCACTGCACCCTCGGTGAAAGAGGATATCAAACCCGTGACTAAAAAAGAACTTCCCCTGTCCCATCCGGAAGGCAAGAGGAAGGCCTTGGCTGAAAGGCGGGCAACAGAATCTGCACAGCGCCTTAAAAAGAGGCACGCCGCGGAAGCCGCTTCAAAATCCCCGCCGGTCACCACGCCTGAGGCTTCGGGGGAAACCAGGAAAGGAGCGAAGCAGCCATCCAGGGATGATTTTGCAAACAGGGACGTCTACCTTTACACCGCAAGCACATACGAATCGAAAAGGGATTATTACCAGGCGCTCTACAATTATAAAAAGGCATTGGAGCTGGACCCGGAGAATTACATCATCTTGAATAATATCTCGAGTATGCTGATCCGGACAGGCTCATATGAAGAGGCAATAACGTATTTAAAAAACGCCCTCGCCATCAAAAACACCTATACCCCCTCCCTGATAAATCTCGGCATTGCCTGCATACGGCTTGGCAAACTGACAGAGGGGGAAGGATATTTTACAAAGGCGCTGTCCATCGAGCCGTCGAACAAGCACGCCATCGTGAATCTCGCCATTCTGCAGGAAAGGACGGGCGATCTCGATAAGGCGTATGCATCATTCCACCGCCTGTCGGAGATGGGTGATATCCAGGGCTATCTGGGTCTTGCGCGGATTTCTGAAAAAAAAGGGAAGAACTTAGATGCGGCACGGATTTACCGGGAGATCCTGTCAATGGGCGATGTTGATCCGAAGCTGAAAAAGCTTGCACGGGAGAGGCTGTCTCAAGTGGAGCAATAACCGGTTCAGGAAGGGCCTGCGCCTTGCTCTATGCGCTTCACTACATTGGCTGCTATCCAGCACTCTTTACCGTCTGCGGCTTTAACCTTGTACCACTTCCTCCCGGCGGCCTCCGTGAATTCACCGCTTACTTCAAATACGCTTCCCCTAACAACCGAAGTAACAGTTTCTGAATCCAGTGACGGCCCGGACCTCAGATTGGCGGCCTGAGTGGTAACAATAACCGGACTCCTCTCAGCGGCTTTCTCCGCCGGTCCTGGCAAACCGACAACCGTACCCTGGCCGGATTTTATTCCGCCGCTCTCAAGCTCTATTTTAACCGGAGCTGCCGGGTTGCCGTCTTTTTGAGCGATATCAGGAGCCCGCATATTCCGGCTTGCCATGAAAGCAGCCACAATGAGGGCGCCGGAGAGCATCACCGCAACGGACTTTCTCAAGAACCGCGGGTGGCGATCCCCCTTCAGCATATCATCCAGTGCATGCCTTGTCGCATCCATAATATGCCTCTTCCTGACACTCCTGCTCATATCAAGGTATGCAGCCATCATCGCCCTTGACGATATCAGATTGATCAGCCGCGGAATGCCTTTTGACATTTTATAGATGAGCCTTCTCGCCTTCTCTTCAAAGATCACCGACCCCTTCCCGGCCTTTATCAGGCGATAATTGATAT
>JAMCVD010000064.1 GCA_023381995.1 Deltaproteobacteria bacterium | reverse complement strand
ATCTTGTCTATCTGCTCCGTTATGGCATCGAGCGCCTCTATGAGCGTCAGTCCCGCGCCCAGGAGGCTCGAAAGCTGACGTGTAATGATCGCGACGTCCTGCTGCTTTATGCTCGTCAGCAGGTCGGACAGGCTTGCCTTCGCTATGTCAGGTCCCGTCTCCTTGACCTCCTGCCGGAAATCGGTCGCGTACACGCCCATCTCCTTGAGCCTTATGCGCGCCTGATGCTGGCTGTCCGCCTCTATGACGCCCCTGGTCTGCTGTCCTTTCGTCGTGAAGCCTTTGTACTCGAAGATTGCCATGGTGCTTCAAACGATCTCGGTTACTTCTTCCTGCGTAACCCTCAAGACCTCTTTGATGGTCGTCGTGCCTTCGATCACCTTTTTGATCCCGTCCTCTTTCAACGTCGTCATGCCCTTGCCCACCGCGGCCTTCTTTATCATCGAGGAATCGACGGCCTTCGTGATCATCGTCCTTATCTCATCGTCTATGACGAGGATCTCGTATATCCCCGTCCTGCCCTTGTAGCCGGTATTGACACAATTGCCGCAGCCGCTCCCTTTATAGATAACGCCTTCCGGGAGGGCGTTCCTCGGTATGCCTATCTCCAGCAACTCGTCGTCCCCTGGCCTGTAGGCGGTCTTGCACACGGGGCATACCGTCCTGACGAGCCTCTGTGCGACGAGAGCGACGACCGAGGACGAGACGAGGAACGGCTCTATCCCCATATCTATCAGCCGAGTTATTCCACCCGCCGCATCGTTCGTGTGAAGGGTGGAAAACACGAGGTGACCGGTCAGGGACGCCTGCACCGCTATCTCCGCTGTCTCCCTGTCCCTTATCTCCCCGACGAGAACGATGTCCGGGTCCTGTCTGAGGATGGACCTCAGGCCGCTCGCGAACGTGAGGTCTATCTTGGAATTGACCTGTATCTGTCCTATGCCCTTTATCTGGTACTCGACCGGGTCCTCTATGGTCAGGATGTTGACCTCAGACGAGTTCAGGATCGACAGTACCGAGTACAGCGTCGTCGTCTTGCCGCTGCCCGTTGGGCCCGTCACAAGTATGATGCCGTTGCTCCGCTTTATGAGCTGATTGATGAGCTTCAGCTTCTCGCCGCTCAGGCCTATGTTGCCCAGCCCGATGAGCACGCTGGACCTGTCCAGCAGCCTCATGACGATCCTCTCTCCGAACGAGGTGGGTATCACGGACGTCCGTATGTCCACGTCCTTCCCGGCTATCTTGATCCGTATCCTTCCGTCCTGCGGCAGCCTCTTTTCCGCTATGTTCATGCCAGCCATTACCTTTACCCTTGATATGATACTCGACTGGAAGCGCTTGGGCGGCTTGATCACCTCGTAGAGGATACCGTCTATGCGGTACCGCACAGACACTTCTTTCTCGAACGGCTCCACGTGGATGTCGCTTGCGCGCTTCTTTACGGCCTCGAACAGCAAAGAATTTATGAGCCGTATGATCGGGGCCTCGTCCGTCGCGTCGAGCAGGTCCTCCGGCTCGCTCAGCTCCTGGGCGACATGGTCAAGGTTCGTCTCCTCGAGCTCCTCGACCATGTCCTCCGTGCTGACCTGGATCCTGTCATAGTAGATGTTTATTGCGTTTATGACTTCCTTCTGGCTCACCACCACGGGTGCAACGGGCATACCCAGGAAAATCTCAGCGTCGTTCACGGCCTCGATGTTGGTGGGGTCCACGACCCCGAGCCTCACGAAGCCGTCCACCCTGCCTATCGGTATGATGCCGAACCGCCTCGAGAGGGCCTTCGGGAACTTCTGGATGAGCTCCATATCGAGCTTCAGGTTCGTCAGGCTGGCTATGTATTCGAGATCGAACTGAACGGCCAGCGCCTTGATAAGGTCGAGCTCCGTTATGAACTTGAACTTTGCGAGGAGCAGCTCTCCGATCTTGCCGCCCTTTTCCTTTTGATACGCAAGGGCCTCTTCGATCTGAGCAGGTGTCACGGCATTGTTACTCAGGAGTATCTCACCCAGCAAAGGCTTTTGCTTCATGGTTTGTTGACCGTTGTATCGGACGGCTTTGTCGCCTCCGCGGTAAACGCAGTGCCCGTCAGGTCCTGTGCCCCTGTCGTCCCGGTGAGCTGTTGCGCCCCGGAGGGCACCGCCAGAGGTACGGGCCCGGACGTCCAGGTGGGCGGCACGCCGGGCGGGGTCTCCGGAACGGTGCTTCCGGTCACGGGTACGGGTGTCTGCGTTATGGTCGTGGCGGTCTCAGGGGCAGGTGTCCGTATCGGGAATTCGCCCTCCGGGGTGATGTACGTCTCGCCCGTGAACAGAAGGGGCTGCGGCTGCTTTGCGTTCGTCTTCATCTCCTCGTTTATGTTATCGAAGGTCTTGGTAAAGGGACTGTTTTTGAGCTCGTAGCCGTATGTCTCTTTCTCGAACTTCTTGCTCTCGACCTCCTTCATACTGTTTATCGCCGCAATATCGGACTGGTCTTTTATGATGTACGGGGTAAGGAAGATCATAAGGTTCGTCTTGTCCTTCGTCTTGTTCGAATATCTGAACAGCCAGCCTATGATTGGGAGGTCCCCGAGAAACGGAATCTTGCTCTCGCTCACGCTCGCGTTGTCCTGCAGCAGGCCGCCGATGACTATGGTGCTCCTGTCTTTGACCGTGACGACCGTCTCCGCGGACCTCTTGGATGTCGTGACTCCGATGGCGTTCGCATTCAGCCCCTGTGGCGACGGAATGATGGCCGTGAGCTCGAAGTTGAGCTTCAACCGTACGTAATCTCCGGCGTTTATCTGCGGGGTGATCTTCAGCGTAAGACCGACGTCCTGCCTCTGGACGTACGTCTGTGTGTAGCCGCTGATCTGGCCTATGGACTGACCGGTCGGTATCGGCACATTCTCTCCGACCATGATCTGGGCGGGCTCGTTGTCCGTTGCAAGGATGTCCGGCGTCGCAAGCACGTTCGCCTGACTGTTCGTCTCGAGCGCATTCAGCAGGGCGGCCACGTTGATATAGCTCACGCCGTTGTAGCTTATCGTCCCGTTTATAATACCGAGCGACATCCCTGACTGCCCGACCAGCGTACCGAGCTGGTTCTGGGACGACAGTATGTTCGCGATGCCGGCGCCCATATTGCTTATGCCACCCACCTGCACGCCGCTCGCACTGAGGTTCGGCAGCGCGTTCAGGTCGACACCGAGCGTCTTCGTGGCACTGAGCGAGAGCTCGGCTATGACGGCCTGGACATAGACCTGCCTCCTCCTGATATCGAGGTCCCTGATTACACCCTTGATGATCTCATAGTCCTGGGGCGTCGCAATGATGATCAGCGAGTTGGTGGCCGGGTCCGCAGAGATCTTCACCCCGCCTGCGAGCTGTGCGACGGCTGGACCGCGCTGGCCCGGCTGCCCGGGCACTGCCCCGCCACTTCCGGCGAGCGTCGCAAGGGTCGACGCGAGCTTCTCGGCGTTTGCGTTCTTGAGATAGTAGACGTGTATCTGTCCCTCTCCGACGACCGGCACATCGAGCTTCTGGATCAGCGCCTCGATCGATGCCATATCGTCCATGCCCGCGACGAGGATGATGGAGTTCGTCCTGTCGTCGGAGAGCACCTTTATGGCCTGCGGCGCCTGTCCTGGCTGGTTGGGCGGCCTGAAGAAACCGAAGGTCGGCCTCGTCGTCTGCCCGGCATAGAGGTTGGTTATGATGCTCGCGACGCTCTGCGCGGTGGCGTACTTCAACTGTATGACCTTTATCGTCTGCCTGTTTGTGTCCGTGTCGAGTTCGTGCACGATCTTCAGCAACCTGTCTATGTTCGATGCGGACTCCGTTATGATGAGCGTGTTTGTCGCATCGTAGGGCTGTATGTTGCCGAACGCCGACAGAAAGGGCCTCAGTACATTGGCCATATCGCTCGACTTTACATACCGGAGGGGTACCACCTGCGTTATGTAGACATCGCTTGTCTGCTCCGGCAGATTTCCCATGTACGTGCTTATGTTGGTGCCCCTCGCCTCCCTCAGGGGTATGATCTTTATGACGTCACCGTTACCCACGGTCGTGAGCTGGTTTACCTGAAGGACGGACTCGAATATCTTCCATGCCTCTGCTATCGTGACCGGGGTCGGCGAGATGATGGTGACCTTCCCGTTCATGTTCTGACTCAGTATGAAGTCCTTGCCCGTGATCTTGCTTATCACCTTTATGAAGTCCTTTATGTCCACCTCGTTGAAGTCCATGGTCACTCTCTGTTTCGCACGGGCCTCCTGTCCCTTGGCGGGCTTGTGCACCGTCACCGTCGTGAGGGTGTTTCCTGCCTCGCCCGCGTTCGACGCCACAGGCACGAGCAGTGCTATAATGCCCAGTGTATATAAAAGAACCTTTTTGTTCATTTCTCCACCTTCTACTGTACTGTATAGTTCAGGGTCATTCCCTGACCGTTCCTGTCTATATTGACCGTAAAACGGCTTTCGTTCTGCAGTTGCTGGAAAAGCTCCAGCGCACTCTCGGGCGTCGTCACCTGGATCCCGTTGACGCTGTGGATGATGTCTCCATTCTGGAGCCCGATATTTGCATACAGGCTTCCGGGCGTTATTGCAAATATTCTATAGCCATTGATCCTGCCGGCTTCAAGGTTGGGGACGACCCTCGCCTGTGTCAGCAGTTGTCCCATGTTCTGTGTTGCCGACTTGAACTGGTTCTCCGGTATTACATAGTTGCCCTGGCTGACCTCCTGTATGTTCCCGCCTCCCGGTCCCGTGGCGGGGCCCACACCCTGGTTCCCTTCTTCAAACATGCTCAGTTCCTCTTTAGCACCGTTGTGCAATAATATCACTTTTTTTCGTTCTATGGACAGTATGATGGCGTTCCCGAGGTGATCTTTCACCCTGTAGATGTTTATGTTCTTGTCGAGCTGTATGACGGAGTAGGCGTATTCGGATGAGCCGGCAACGGTGCCGAGCAGCTTGGCATTGAGGTTGGTCCTGGTGACCGGTCCGGAGGTGGTGCCTGTGATCTCGTCGATCCCCTGTGCAGAGGAATCGAATATGTCCCTGTCTACGATACTCATGTAGTACCCCTGCTCCTTCTTTATCTGCGACGTCATTGCCTTCCGGCTGGCGGCCCCAGTGGCCCTGCCAGGCGAGGGCAGCGTAAAAAGCCTGTACCTTATAACCATGGAGGTAAAAGACGCCAGAATGTACGCCAGCACGATCAGCAGCGCGAGGTCCATCAGCCATGAGTACTTTTTAAACAGCTCTATATAGTTCATCTCTCTCCCGTGTAGTGGCATGACGCCTTGCCATGGTAAGCTCTCTTGCTATCATGTCCCTGAGCGTATCGATGCCCGTGCCTTCCCTTGCCGATACAAGGACGCCGTTCCTGTAGCTGTCCGTGGTCCCGGTCCGGGGGACGTCTTTCCCCACTCTGTCGATCTTGTTGAACACGTAGATCGTGGGGATCCTGTCGGCGCCTATTTCGCCGAGTATCCCGTGAACGACGCTTATATCGTTCTCATACTCCATCTTCGAGACGTCGACCACAAAAAGGAGCACGTCCGACCGTGTGACGTCATCGAGCGTCGTCCTGAACGCCTTTACGAGCTGGACCGGGAGCTCTTCTATGAACCCCACCGTATCGGTAATGAGCGAGAACGAGCCGTCGCCGAGGTACAGTCTCCTGGACACCGGATCGAGGCTCGTAAACGGGCTCTCGCTCGACTGCATGCCCGCGCCTGTAAGCCTGTTGAGGAGCGTGGACTTGCCGGCGCTCGTATAGCCGACGATCGAGATGAGCGGTATGCCCGTCTTCGCCCTCCTGCTCTGCTGGACCTTCCTCTGCAGTCTGACGGCGTCCATGAGCCGCTTCAGCCTGCCCAGCCTTTCCTTGATCTTCCTCCTGTCCATCTCCAGCTTCGTCTCGCCGGGCCCCCTTGTCCCAACGCCTCCGCCGGTCTGCGACATAACAACGCCTTTGCCCGTCAGCCTCGGCAGCATGTATCGCAGCAGTGCCTCCTCGACCTCGAGCTTTCCCTCCCTGGATCTGGCCCTCCGTGCAAATATGTCTATTATCAGCCTGGTCCTGTCTATGACCCTGCGGTTGATTATCCCCTCTATGTTCCTCTGCTGCAGCGGGGCGAGCTCTCTGTTGAACACGACAACGTCCGCGCCGTGCAGCGCAGCGGTATCGTGTATGCTCGCGACCTGTCCGCTCCCCAGCAGCGTGGACACGCTCGGCTGCTTGACCCTTATCACCATGGTCTCCACGATGTCCCCTCCGTCCGTCTGGATGAGCGCTCTCAATTCGTCGACCTGCCTCGCGGTATCGATGCCCGTCTGTCTCTCTGTCTGGACATGGACCGCAAGTACCTTTTCCCTCGTCCCCATCATCTCGACCGGCCTGGTGTTCGTCAGATGGTGCCCCATCGTATAAGGACGATGCCGTGTTTATAGATCAGTTGCTTTCCGCCATCGTCAAGAACGATAGAATAGTTGTCGAACCCCGCTATTTCCCCCTGTACGACGTTCCCGGACATCAATTCTACGGAGATCTTCGTTTTGTCCTTCCTGAGCTGGTTTAGCAATTGGTCCTGGATATTTACCTGCTGTGCCTTGTACGCATTGTTTTCCTGCTGCACTTTGAAGCCCTCATTATTCCTGCTCTTCTGGAACTCTCCTATCCTTGCCATATTCCCTCCCTTATTGCTTATTAGAATATATCCTCACATCGCCGATAATGTTCTTTATCTCGGAAAACAGTCTCTTGTCCGGCGCGATTTTCAGGTAGTCCGGCAATTCGAGGACGTACTCTTTTTTGCCGTCTTTCACACACTCGAAGTACACCCTTGCCTGTCCCCTGTACCTGTTGAGGCAGTCCTTGATCCCGGACATCGCTTCGTCCGTGAGGCCACTGAAGTTCGCCTCTATGTGTACCTCGTCGATAAGGTTCGTGCCGGCCTGATCCACCGGGAAGACCTTTCCCGCGATGATCTTTGCGGTACTCCCTCCCTCCTCAGCACTCTCGTCGTTCCTCTCCTCGACCCTCACGATACCCTTTACGAGGACCGGCTTGTTTCCCTTTACGATGTCCCTGATGTCGTCGTACAGGCTCGAGAACATGACGACCTCCACGCTGTCCGCGTCGTCGGACAGCGTGCCGAAGGCCATGAGCTTGTCGGTCCTCTTCTCCCTGACCTCTTTTACCGACGTCATCATGCCGCCGACGGTAACCGATTCCCCGTCCCTTTCCATGAGCTCGCCTATGCCCGCGTTCGTAAACTTGCTGAGCTCGGAGCTATAGTTCCGCAGTGGCGTGCCGGATATGTAGACATCGAGAAGCTCCTTCTCGTACGCGAGCTTCTCGAGCTCGCCCCACTCCTGCACGCCCTCTTCCCCGCCTGTAAAGAGGAGATTGTCGGTACTGAAGAGCTGGTTCTGGTCCCGGGACACGCTCATCCTGCCTGCCTGTGCGTACGAGACGTCCAGGCTGCCAAACAGCGCTGCCCGCGCACTGCCGGTAAAATCGAACGCCCCCGACTTTATGAGGCTCTCGACGACCTTCCTGTTTACCTTCGATTGGTCCACCCTCAGGAGAAAGTCCCAGAACGACTCGAACTCGTGCTGCTTCCTTGTATCGAGGATCGCATCTATCGCGGCCTCGCCGACGTTCTTTATCGCCAGGAACCCGAACCGTATCCTGTCCTGATCGATCGAGAAGTCCTTGTTGGACTTGTTTATATCCGGCCCCAGCACCTGTATACCCATTTTTTTACAGTAGTTGATGTAGTGCGATAACTTTGCCGTCTGCTGGCTCTTCTTCGTGGCAAGATTTGACAGGTTGGCTGTAAGGAACTCTATCGGATAATACGTCTTGAGGTACGCCGTCCATACGCCTACAATCGCATAAGCCGCACTGTGCGATTTGTTGAACGCATACTCGGCAAAGTCCTTCAACTGGGAGAATATTTCTTCCGCGTCCTTCTTCTTCATACCTTTGCCCACAGCGCCTTTGACAAACTTTTCGTGGAGCATCGGGAGCTTCTCGCCCTCTTTCTTTGAAATGACCTTCCTCACATCATCGGCTTCTTCGAGGCTGAAGCCCGCTATCCCGCTCGCTATCCTCATGACCTGTTCCTGGTACAGGATAACGCCGTACGTCTCCTTCAGGATGTCGTTCAGCGCAGGGATCTTGTGCGAAATAATGCCCTTTTCCTTGTTCTTCACGAAGTCGTCTATGAACTGCATGGGGCCCGGCCTGTATATCGCGTTCACCGCGATCATATCGTCGATCTTCGACGGCTTGATCTTCTTCAGCGTGTTCTGCATGCCCGTGCTCTCGAACTGGAACAGCGTAATGCTGTCGCCTTTTTGTATCGCTTCGTACAGCTTCGGATCGTCCAGGTCGATGCCGGTCAGGTCCACATCGACGTTCCTGTATTGTTTTATGAGGGACTTCGTCTTATCGATAACCGTCATCGTGGCGAGCGCAAGCAGGTCGAACTTTATCAGGCCTATCTTCTCCAGGTATTTCCCCTCGAACCCCGTAACGATGTTGCCGCTTTTGTCTCTGTACAGGGGGAGGTATTCATAGAGCGGCCTGTCCGAGATGACGACGCCGCTCGCGTGCAGGGACTTCAGACGTGTGCTCTTCCGATCTTTCAGCGCGATATCGAGCATCTCCCTGATCTTCTTGTCCTTCGCAGCGGTATCCTCGAGCTGCGGCATGATCTTCACGGCCTTTGCCAGCGGCATGTTCTGGGGGATGGCCTTGGCTATGACGTCCACGACGTTGTTCGGTATATCGAGCACCCTGCCCACGTCCCGCACAACGCCCCTCGACTGCAGTGCATGGAACGCCGTTATCCGTGCGACCTTCTGGGCCCCATACTTTTCTTTCAGATAATCTATGACCATGTCCCGCTTGTCCGCACAGAAATCGATGTCGATATCTGGCATGCTTATTCTGTTCTTGTTGAGGAAGCGCTCGAAGTACAGTCCGTACTTTATCGGGTCTATGCCGGTTATCCCGATGGAGTATGCCACCAGACTTCCGGCAGCGGATCCCCTTCCGGGACCTACCGGGATGTCGTGCGCCCTCGCATAGTCGATCATGTCTTTCACGATCAGAAAGTAGCCCGAGAACTTCGTCTGCCGGATCGTATCAAGCTCATGGACAAGCCTGTCCCTGTACTCCTGTTCCCTTGCCTTTATATAGACGTTCCGTTCCACCAGTCTGTCAAGCCCGCTGTTCGAGAACGCGGCGAGCAGCGTATCGTAGTCCCTGTTGTCGTCTATCGTTATCTCCGGGAAGTGGAATGTGCCGAGCTCGATCTCGAGGTTACATCTGGTGGCTATCTCCCACGTCGACTCGAGCGCCTCGGGGTGCGAAGAAAACGCCTTTGCCATCTCTTCCCGCGTCTTCAGGTAGAGCTCCTGCGTGGAGAACCTGAGCCTGTCCGCGTCGGACAGCTTCTTCTTCGTCTGGATGCAGAGCAGTGCGTCGTGCGCCTTCGCGTCGGAGCTGTCGAGGTAGTGGACATCGTTGGTGGCGACGAGGGGGATGTGCAGGTTTGCCGACAGGTCGTACAGCAGGTTATTGGCGACGAGCTGCTCCTTTATACCGTTCGACTGCACCTCGAGGAAAAAGTCGTCCTTGAATATCTCCCTGTACTGCTCGGCGGCGGCGAGCGCCTCCGCCGCTTTGCCGGACAGCAGCTTTGATGCTATCTCTCCGTGCAGGCATGCAGACATCGCTATCAGCCCCTCATGATTTTCCGAGAGCAGCGTCTTGTCTATGCGCGGTTTCCCGTAAAAGCCCTCCAGGTGCGCTACGCTGGAGAGCTTGAGAAGGTTCTTGTAGCCTCTCTGGTCCTTTGACAGAAGGACGATGTGGTACAACTCCGAGTTCGCATTCTTCTCCCCGATGGTGCCGTTCGTGATGTACGCCTCGATGCCGATGATCGGCTTGATCCCGGCATTCATCATGTGCTGATAAAAGTCGATGGCGCCGAACATATTGCCGTGGTCCGTCATGGCCGCGGCCGTCATGCCGTAGGACCTGAGCCTCTCCGCGAGCTTGTCGATATGCACGGCGCCGTCGAGCAGGCTGTACTTGGTATGCAGGTGCAGGTGTACGAAGTTGTACGAAGACACGGACACTACTCCCACTCTATGGTGCTCGGCGGCTTCGAGCTGATGTCGTACACGACCCTGTTTATGCCGTCCACCTCGCTTATGATCCTGGAGGACAGCCTGTCCATGAGCTCATGGGGCAGCCGCGCCCAGTCCGCGGTCATTGCGTCACTGCTGCTCACCACTCTGACAGCGACCACGTACTCGTACGTCCTCTCGTCTCCCATTATCCCCACGGTCTTTATCGGGAGGAGCACCGCAAAGTACTGCCACAGGGTCATGGAGAGGGGATATTTCTCTATCTCTTCCCGAACGACCCTGTCCGCTTTCTTCAGCATATCAATGTGTCCCCGTCTCACCTCGCCGAGTATCCTTATGCCCAGCCCGGGTCCGGGGAAGGGCTGTCGCGCGAGGATAGCGTCCGGAATGCCGAGCATCCGTCCTATGACGCGCACCTCGTCCTTGAAGAGCAGCCGTAAGGGCTCGATCACCTTCAGCCTCATTGCCGCGGGCAGTCCGCCGACATTGTGGTGACTCTTGATCGTCTGCGAGGGCCCCAGGTACGGGGTACTCTCGATCACGTCCGGGTACAGCGTGCCCTGGAGGAGCCATTGTACCCCGCTGCCGTGCGCGTGCCTGTCGAACACGTCTATGAACGTCTTCCCGATGATCTTCCTCTTCTTCTCCGGGTCCGTGACGCCCCTCAGTCTCCTGAGGAACAGGGACGAGGCGTCCACATGCTGAACGCCGAGCCCCATGGCCCTGAAGGCAGACATGACGTCGCTCGGCTCCGACTCGCGGAGAAGGCCGTTGTCTATGAACACGAGCTTCAGCCTCTTGCCTATCGCACGCCGTGTGAGGACCGACGCGACGGTCGAGTCCACGCCCCCGCTTATCGCACCGATGACGCGGTCCTGGCCCACGGTCTGCCGTATCTCCGCTACGGTCCTGTCTATGAACTCCCCGAGGTTCCATTTCTCTTTTATGCCGCAGAGGATCGCAAAGTTTTTAAGGATGATCATGCCTTCCACGGTGTGTGACACCTCGGGATGGAACTGCAGTCCGAACACGGGCCTTGTGCTGTGCTGGAACCCGGCTATCGGCGAATTCTCTGACGAGGCGATCACCTCAAACCCTTCCGGAAGCTTTTCTATGCGGTCTGAATGGCTCATCCATACGGTGTGTTTCGACGCTCGGTCCATGCCATCGAACACCGGGGAGCCGCTCGTCACTTCGATCTCAGCGCGCCCGTACTCTCTCGTCCTGGACCTCTGGACGGTACCGCCGAACCTATCTGTTATATACTGCATGCCGTAGCATATGCCCAGGAGAGGCACGTCCGTGTCAAACAGCGAGTCGTCCGGCTTTGGGGCGGCCTTCTGATAGACGCTGAATGGACTGCCGGAGAGGATGATGCCCTTCGCATTGAGATCCCGTATCCGCTCCAGAGGCGTATCGTAGGGTAGAATCTGGGAATAGATGCCGAGCTCCCGTATCCTCCTCGATATGAGCTGTGTATACTGTGAACCGAAATCAAGAATGACGATGGACTCGATCATAGAGATGACTGCCGGCTAAAACTCCAGCCTGTAGTTCGGGGCCTCTTTTGTCACAGAGACATCGTGGACATGGCTTTCCTTCAGTCCGGCCGGGGTGATCCGTACGAACTTCGCCTTCACCTTCAACTCGCCTATGTCCTTTGCACCCACGTACCCCATGCCGGCACGCAGGCCCCCGAGGAGCTGGTATATCACCGAGGACAGCGAGCCTTTGTAAGGGACCCGGCCCTCAATTCCCTCCGGAACGAACTTCGTCTCGTCCTCGAGGTACTCCTGAGCATACCTGTCTTTCGATCCCGCCTTCATGGCTTCTATGGACCCCATGCCCCGGTAGGTCTTGTATGTCCTTCCTCCGAAGAAGACAAAGTCCCCCGGGCTCTCGTCGGTGCCCGCGAACAGGTTTCCGATCATCACCGTGTCCGCACCCGCTGCGATTGCCTTCGTAATGTCTCCGGAAAACTTGATCCCGCCGTCCGCTATGAGCGGGACGTCGGCCGGCTTTGCCGCCGAATAGGTGTTCATTATGGCGCTGACCTGGGGCACGCCTATGCCTGCGACTATCCTCGTCGTGCATATCGAGCCCGGTCCTACGCCAACCTTGACGGCGTCCACCCCCGTGTCTATCAGGGCCCGCGCGCCCCTTTCCGTCGCGACATTGCCTGCTACGATATCGATGGACCCGTACCTCTTCTTCAGGCCCCCTACAAAGTCGATCACGCCCTTCGAGTGGCCGTGCGCCGTGTCCACGACCAGACAGTCAACGCCGGCCTTTACAAGGGCCTCGGCCCTCTCTTCCCTGTCGTTCGATATGCCGAGTGCGGCCCCCACCATAAGCTTGCCAAGCCTGTCCTTGGTGGCCAGCGGGAACTTTACGGTCTTCTCGATGTCCTTGACGGTTATGACCCCGCGCAACTCCCCATGGCCGTTAACCACGAGCAGCTTTTCTATCCTGTGTCTGTGCAGGAGCCTCTTCGCCTCCTCGATGGTGACGTTCTCCCGTGCCGTTACGAGGTTGCTCCTCGTCATCACCTTGCTGACGGGCTTGTCGAGGTCGTCTTCGAACCGCATGTCCCGGTTCGTAAGGATACCGACGAGCTTGCCTTTGTTCACGATCGGCAGGCCGGATATGTTGTGTTTCCGCATCAGGGCCATGGCCTCCTTCAGCCTGCGGTCCGGGGGCATGGTCACCGGATCGGTTATGATATAGCTCTCGTACTTCTTTACCCTCGAGACCTCTTCCGCCTGGCGCTTTACGGTCATGTTCTTATGGATGATCCCTATACCGCCGTGCTGTGCCATCGTAATGGCCGTCGCGGACTCGGTGACCGTGTCCATTGCTGCGCTGACGAGCGGGATGTGGAGGGTTATGCCCCTTGAAAAGCGCGTCTCCAGGAGGACATCCCTGGGCAGTACCCTCGATTCCGCAGGCAGGATCAGCAGGTCGTCGAAGGTGTAGCCTTCTTCTATCTGTACATTGTCAATAAACTCTCCAGGCATCACACCGTTCCTTTCTTTGCCACCATCGCCTTCATTGTATTACTTCCTTGGAGGACCCCGGATCGTTGAAGGTATGGATAAAATACCGTGCTGCATTCAGCAGCACCTGATACGCCGCATGTATATTGTTGTTCACGAGTTTGTTGAAGCTGTCCCTCGTTATGGCCACAAGCATGACGGGCTCTCTGGACCTCACGGTAACGGCCCTCTTCTCTTCGCCGTCTCCCCCGTTGAACAGCGCCAGTACGCCGATGACGTCGCCCGCCTTCAGCTCGCCTATTACGGCCTCCCTGCCCTCGGCCGCATCTTTGACGACTTCCACGCTGCCCGAGGCAATCACATACATGGCGTCGGAAGGCATGCCTTCCGCAAATATGACCGTCTCTGCCGGGACATCCACCGTCTCCGCTATGTTCGCGAGTATGTTTATGATCCTTTCCTCGAGCCCTTTGAAGAGAGCGGCCTCTTTTAAAATCCTCACCGTGTTCATACGCTGTATTATACTTATCCCAATCCTCAAAATTATCAAGCTTTCGCGCAGCTACGATCGCACGGACGCCGCAGCGCCACTGCGGGGACCTCCCGCCGGTAAAGGCATCAGTAGCCCGTTTTTAGGTAATCGGACCTCAGGTCTGCATACTTTTTTACCAGGCCCGTGAGGTAGCCGAAGTCCTCCTCCGTCAGCTTCCTCTTCACGGCCGCCGGGACCCCAGCGACGAGCGTGTCTGGCGGAACGATCATGCCTTCTCTTACCACGCTGCCGGCAGCCACTATGGACCGCTCTCCGACAACCGACCCGTCGAGGACAATGGCCCCCATGCCTATAAGACACCCGTTCCTAATGCTGCAGCCGTGGACGATCGCACCGTGTCCTACGGTGACGTCGCTGCCTATGAGTAGCGGGTGGGTGTGCAGCGTCACGTGCAGTACGGAGTTGTCCTGTATGTTCGTCCTTGCCCCTATCCTTATGTAGTTCTCGTCCCCCCGCACCACGGCGTTGAACCAGACCGAGCTGTCCTCTCCGATCACGACGTCGCCTATGACCACCGCGCTGACGGCTATGTACACGCCTCTGCCGATGTCCGGGGACTTCCCTCCGTAGCCTTCTTCTATCTGT
>JAMCVD010000005.1 GCA_023381995.1 Deltaproteobacteria bacterium | reverse complement strand
AAAAAGAAAGAGTGTTCGACACTGCGAAGGGAAACACATCCGGACTGCCTGCAATGCTTCCGTGGTACTCTGCGTGGACTGCTTCTCTCTCGCTATGGAAATACGGAGACGTTATGGGTCGTACCCGCCTTTACCGAAAAGAGCTTTGTTTTACGAGCAGAAGAGAAAACTCTTTCTTCATGATCACAAATGGGAGAGGAACCTGAAAAATATTTGTTTTGATGGCCGCCCCATCTGTGGTATGGTGTCCCCAAGACCCATTTGAAAAGGAGCGTGCTCACGCCGTATGTCTTTTATACTTGCGTACGACCTTGGAACGACGGGCAGCAAGTCTTGCCTCTACAGGATAAGCGACACGATCGAGCTCATAGACTCGTACCTCGTGGAATACCCGCTCTACACAACCGGGGACGGCGGGGCCGAGCAAAAGGCGGACGACTGGTGGAACGCGGTATGCGGCTCGACGCGCGAGATTATAACGCGCACCTCGATCAGACCGTCGCAGATCGAGGGCATTGCCTTTTCATCGCAGATGCAGGGGTCAGTCGTTGTTGATAAACAGGGCAAGGCCCTGCGCAATCCCATGATATACATGGACCAGAGGTCCACTGCCCAGATCGCAAAATACCTCTACCACGGGTTCCCGAGGATCGACGACTGGAACGTATGGATAGCCCTGCGATCGCTGTTCATTACGGGCGGGCTTGCCGCAACACCCAAAGACCCATTGTGGAAATACCACTGGGTAAAGGACAACGAGCCGGAGATATTTGCCAGGATATACAAATGGCTCGATGTCAAGGACTATCTTACGCTCCGCTGCACGGGCAGGTACGGCATGACATACGACTCGGCACACCTGACATGGGTCTTCGACTCACGCCCGGGCAGGCTCAGATGGTCGAAGGGCCTGTGCAGGACGTTCGACGTCGATATGGACCATCTGCCCCCGGTCATAAGGTCAACGGACATCATAGGGGGCCTTACCGGGCAGGCTGCCGGCGAAATGGGGCTCGTGCCGGACATCCCCGTGTTCGGCGGTGGCGGCGATACCTTTTCGACTGCTGTAGGCTCCGGTGCGCTCGATCTGTACGACACGCACATCTATATAGGGACTTCGGGCTGGGTCGCGGCGAACATCGACAGACGTACGGTGGACATAGGCAATTTCGTCGCATCGATACTCGGTGCGATACCGGGCGAATACGTCTATACCGCCGAGCAGGAGACCTCCGGCATATGCCTGCAGTGGGTGCGCGATCACCTCGCTCTTGATGAGATAGGAATGTACCTCGATGCAAAGCATATCGCCGATAAAAACACCGAGTATGAAAGCCTTTATGAATTCTTGAACGAAATCGTCGAGCAGACACCACCGGGGGCCGGCGGCATCATATTTACACCATGGCTGCACGGGAACAGGTCCCCGCGAGAAGACCCGTACGCGCGCGGCATGTTCTTCAACCTGGGCCTGAACACGGGCAAGCGCCAGATGATCCGGGCCGTGCTTGAAGGCGTAGCTTTTCATAAGCGATGGATGCTCGAGGCAATAGAAAAGAAAATACCCTATCAAAAAAGCATCCGTTTTGTCGGCGGGGGTGCGAAATCCGATGTGTGGTGCGGGATCATGGCAGACATAACAGGCAGGAATATCGAGGTCCCGAAAAATCCTCAGAATGCAGGGACGAACGGTGCCGCTATCGTGTGCGCCGTCGGGCTCGGCCTGATTGGATCGTTCAAGGAGGCAAAGCCGCTTGTGCCGGTAGACAAGGTATACGCGCCGAGGAGCGAATACAAGAAGATGTACGATAAAAGCTTCGCCGTATTCAAAGAGCTCTATGCAAAGAACAAGAAGCTGTTCAGGAAGATGAATCAGTGATATGTTTCAATAGCATCCGGACAAGGCTGCCGGGGAAACCTCAGAACTCCTTCTTTGGAAACTGGCACACGGCTAAGCCAAAGTAAGCCTTAGGCTTATCCGTCCTCTGGCGGAGACTTAGCTCTTCCCAAAGCGGACGTTCTCCATAGGCGCACGTTCTGTGGCTTAAGTTTTGGGCTCAAGCTGTTGGCTGAGGAATTGGGCCGAACGAACACTATCTGTTGTCGCGCGGGTCCATACCTGCACGCAGCGTAAGGGCGAACGGCCGTTCGCCCTTACGCCAGCATTCCTCTTATCATCAATCCCTGAACGGTCTTCATCCAGAGTTGTGCCGATCTTTCCCTTTTTTCCCTGTGATAGTAAACCATTTCACATTTCATGGGTGAACCCGTTGCTCCTTTCGGTCTGCGACCATTGATTTAAGAAAGGGCGGGGGAAAACCCCGCCCTGACTCTTTAACTCTAATATCTCTTGGCTCAAACCTACTCGTTTCCTCCGCCTGGGAATTGGGGACCAGTGTACGGGAAGTATTGTGGTCCTTGTGCAACACCGAATATTTCGGTTACATTGTTACTACCATTATTCGCTACCCAGACATTGCCGGATGCGTCTATCGCTATGCCAAAGGAAAGGGTGCCTACAGCATATGTGCCTATCGGAGCGCCGGTTGAGCTTAATTCGGTTACAGGACTACCAGTATTCGCAACCCAGACATTGCCAGATGCGTCTATCGCTATACCTTGGGGAGCGCTGCCTGCTGGATAAGTACCTATGGGAGTGCCGGCAGGGCTTAATTCGGTTACATTATTAGTACCTGAATTTGTAACCCAGACATTGCCGGATGCGTCTATCGCTATGCCGTATGGATTGCCGCCTACAGCATACGTTCCTATCGGAGCGCCGGTTGAGCTTAATTCAGTAACATTATTACTATAAACAT
>JAMCVD010000112.1 GCA_023381995.1 Deltaproteobacteria bacterium | reverse complement strand
TAGCGAGAGAGAAGCAGTCCACGCAGAGTACCACGGAAGCATTGCAGGCAGTCCGGATGTGTTTCCCTTCGCAGTGTCGAACACTCTTTCTTTTTGTTCTATCAGTCCCATGATCACTTTTGGGATAAGAGCCGAGAAAAAGAGGCCTCATCTCTAACATCTCCATTCCCCTTTTGTAAATCATCCGAAACCGGTCGCTGTCCCTGGTTTCCTCTGCCGAGTTCCCTCTCCCGGGGAGAAGGTGGATACCTGCCCGAAGGGAAGGGGCGTGAGGTTTTTTACGGGTTACTCCACAAAGCGGTGGGTAAGGTTCATCACGTCCCTTTGAGGAACGACACCGAGCATCCTGTTGTCGTCGTTTATAAGGGGCAGAGCCCGGAAGCCGTATCTCTTGAACATTTCCCATGCCTGCTTCAGCGTACTGTCGAAATTCAGACTTACGACATTGGTTGTCATGATGTCTTTTAAGAAGGCACTATCCTCAGCCATGAGCAGTTCTTTGATGTCTATCACACCCACCAGCTTTCCCTGTTCGTCTATGATGTAGAGGTACATGATCGCTTCCTTTCCCTTTGCCTCATGCTGAAAAGCCCTGCGTGCCTGCAGCACGGTTTTACCGGGCGAGAATTTCAAATAGTTGGAGGCAGCGAAGTTCACGATCTTTTCTTCCTGTTTCTTGAGGATGTCCCCGATCTTGACGGCGTTTTCCTTATTGAGCAGCTTGAGGATCGCTTCCACTTCCCACCACGGGAGCACAGACAGCAGGTCTGCCGCCTGTCCCGGCGTCATCTCATTGATGAGCTGGGCAGCCCTTTCCTTATTCATCGCAGCGATCATGTCCCTCTGGATATTGGGATCGATCTCTTCCAGTGTATCGGATGCATGACCGGTTTCCAATTGCCCGAATAGTGCCATCCTCTGTTCAGGATCGAGCTCTTCCAGTATGTCGGCAAGGTCTACGGGGGGAATATCGGATATCTGTTCCTTCAAAACCTTGAGCTTCAAGTCGCCCTTAAAGCTGCCGATCTGCTCGGGGAGAGGCTCCACATAGCTCCACGCGACGGTCCGGTTCATGATGCTGGAGGCAAGGGCATTGATGAAATCCGCAAGCCAGCTCAGGCCGATCCTGCGGAGCAGACCGCTTTTGCTCAGATCGACGTCCGTAATAAAGAGCCTGTTGTTCTTCAGCACAAGCTTAACATCGTAGACCACCTCGATCTCCCTGCCCTTGCTGTCGAGCACCTTTTTATCAAGAATGTAGTCCCTCAACAATACCGCACTTCTGGGCTGGTCTACGGCATACGCACTCTGGCTTTCGATAGTGATGACGATCTCTCCGGGCTCGATCGAATGGACCTTTCCCCACGGTACGATCAGGGGGGGGGCACCGAAGGGACGGCCTACGACAAGGTGCGTAACCTCCGCGAACTTGTCCCTGTCTTCTATGATCAAGTCGGTCAACTTGCCGGTTTTCTTCGAAGACGGGGCAGACAGGAAAACAGGCGATTTTATTATATCGCTCAGGAAAAAAACGCTTTTCCCCGAATCAGGTTTCTTTTCTGTTGTTGTGTTCATGGCATCCACCTTTAATGCAACATGGTGATGAATTTGTAGAGCGACAGGCCAATCAGGGTAACGAGATAGAGCCGCAGCAGTAACAGTGAAAACTTCACCCAGTCAGACATCTGTATGCCCGGGGTCTTGTACTCCGTGTTTATTTCATGTATCTTTCTGATGATACGGCTGAAGAAATTCTTTATCACGGTCATCCTCCTCTATTTGAATATGTTCGGGAACATGGTGCTCACGCCGTACATGGTAGACAACACGATGATCAGGGCGACGATACTGATGTTTACGATGTTCTGCCAGTGGGTATTGACGAACTCACCCATAGTCTTCTTGTCGTTCAGCAGCAGGATCAGGAATACGAGGGCAGGGGGCAGCAGGGTCGTTGCTATGACCTGAACGAAAAGCGTAATGAGGACGAGGGGTGCATGCGGTATGAGCACGACGACACCGGCAAAGGTGAGGTCAAAGAAATAGTAGGCGTAAAACCACGGCGCTTCCTTCACCCTGTCGTTGAGGGAGTGGGCCCAGCCGAATATCTCCCCGAATGCCCATGAGCTTGCAAGAGAGATGCAGACCGCGCCAAGAAAACCGGCGTCAAAAAGGCCGATTGCTATCAAGGTGCCTATGGTCCTGCTGCTCGGCATGATGTGTATGGCCGCTGCAGCCGCATCGTCGATGGGTATACCGTAGAGCAGCTTGCCGCAAACGATGATCAAGACCATTGCAACCACGACCGTCAGTACCGAGCCTATGATCGTATCGACTTTTCCGAAATTGATGTCCTTTTCCCGGAGTCCCTTGTCAACCACCGAGCTCTGCTGGAAAAAGAGCATCCATGGGGCGATCGTCGTACCGATATTTGCCATGAGCATGAAGAACAGCTCGTTTGTAAACCCGCCGGGCGGAAAGTGCGGGAAAAACTCTTTGATCATGAGACGGCAGATCGGTGGGTGGGAGTGATAGGTATTATAGGGACAGATGTTCCTGTTTTCTTGTTAGACGACTCGAATTTTACCTTGAAAGTTTTGGTTCTGAAGGCCTGCCGGAAGCAAGGGCGAAGTAGTCCTGTATCCTCTCGAGATTGCTGTGAATGCCTAAACTTCAGGTTCTTTCTGGTAAAGGACTGAACTACTACCGCAGTACCCCCTTCCCATGCATAGCCGTTGGAATAGAGATGGGCCTTAGCGATAGAGGGAGAGCAGCCCTGATAAAGAAATTGCCGTCTTGCTATTTCCCCTCGTTTGCAAGGGGGCCGGGTGTGCCTCTATCGCCGGCGCCCTTCTTTATCCGCTCCAGATACTCCTTTATGACCCTCTCGTACCCGATGTTCTTGGGCACGTAGTAGCGCCTGTCCTTCAGCCTGTCCGGCAGGTACTGTTGCTCGACGTGTCCCCCCTCGTAGTCGTGCGGGTATTTGTAGCCTTCGCCGTAGCCGAGCTCCCTGCCGGGCTCCGTGACCGGGTTCACGATGTGCCGTGGGATGTCGAGGTAGCCGGACTTCCGGATGTCCTCCTTTGCCTTCAGGTAGGCCAGGTAGGATGCGTTGCTCTTGGGGGAAGACGCGAGGTAGGCGACGGCATGGGCGATCGGTATGAAGCCCTCCGGCATACCGACGATCTCGAAGGCTTGGAACGCGGCAACGGCGATCGTCAGGGCCAGCGGGTCCGCATTGCCTATGTCTTCCGATGAGAAGATGATCATCCTCCTCAGGACGAACCTGGGGTCCTCGCCGGACTCTATCATCCTTGCGAGGTAGTAGAGCGCCGCGTCGGGATCGGACCCGCGCATGCTCTTTATGAATGCCGAGATCGTGTGATAGTGCTCGTCCTCTTTCCTGTCGTATGGCAGCAGGTTCACCTCGGAGAGTTTCGATGCGTCCCGAAGGGTTATGGTCCTGTCGGCCCTTTTAAAAGCGATATCGGACAGGAGCTCGACGGCGTTCAGCGCCTTTCTTGCATCGCCGCTGCTCCTCACGATGATGTAGTCCATTGCGTCGTCGTCCATTCGGATACCGTCGCCCTGTCCCTCTCCGGACAGTGCACGGCCTATGATCGTCTTCATCGCCTGTTCCTTCAGAGGCTCGAACACGACGAGCGTCGTCCTCGAGAGCAGTGCCCGGTTGAGGGCGAAGGATGGGTTGTCCGTGGATATGCCTATGAACACGATGCTCCCGTCTTCGACGTATGGCAGCAGGACCTCCTGCTGCGAGCGGTTGAGGTGCTGGAGCTCGTCGATGATGAGCACGGGCTTTTTGCCGGACAGCAGGGGGTCCCTCGCGGCCTTCAGGATCCCGTTTATCTCCTTCGTGTTGGTGGACACCGCGGTCAGGTAGATCGGCTCGCAGGCAGTGCTGCCCGTGATGAGCTTGATAAACGAGGTCTTGCCGGAGCCCGGCGGCCCCCATACAATCATGGAAGGCAGGACACCGGCATCGAGGGCCTGGCGCAGAGGTTTGCCCTGGCCAAGGACGTGCTCCTGTCCTACGAGCTCTTCGAGGCTTTTGGGCCTCAGTCTATGGGCGAGCGGCTGTCTCATATATCTATATTAACCCGAAAAATGCAATAGGGAAGTTTGCTCATTCGCTCGGGGTACCCATGCGGGGCATGGGTCGTGCGATCCACCGAAGCTCTATGAGCTTTTTGTCATAAGGGATGGTATGGTCCTCTGTAAGTTTATATGCACAAACCGACGTCATAGTTTTTGCTGATATTCGAAGAATACCCCTGTTTGACGCAGGCTTATCACTCATTACACAAACTTCCATATCTTGCAAATGCATTTTTCCGGTTAAACCCAAAAGGCACAATAGCAAGGTTCGTCCCCATGTTCAACCTTTGCCGTAGAGATGCGTATTGCGGACGATGAGCGGGTCCGTCCGAAGATTTATCTTGTATTGTGCCATCGAAAAATGCAATAAGTGGGGAGCACATGTATGAAGATAGCGTTGGTTGTAAAAAGCAAGAAATCAGCGGAGATCTATCGTGAGATAGGGAGGTACACGGAGTACCTTTCCGAGAGGAGAATCGACGTCGCCATAGAGCAGAGCATGGGAGATGCCGTGGCACCGCGCCTCGGGCGCTTCAAGGGGCGCATACCCGCCGATGCGGACGTCGTCGTGGTGTTCGGCGGGGACGGGACCTTCCTGTGGGCGATACGGCTCATAGACGATCAGGACATACCCGTTATCGGGGTAAATATCGGAGGGCTCGGCTTCCTGACCGAGATAACGATGGACGAGCTGTATACGGTAACGGACCTCGTGATATCGGGCGGCGCCGTGTACGAGAAGAGGATGAGGCTCGGCGTGCAGGTGCTCGAGGGCGAAAGCGTGTCGGCATCGTACAGCGTGCTCAACGATGCGGTGGTATCCAAGGGCACGATAGCGAGAATGATAGCGCTCAGGACGAGCGTCGACCGCAACTATCTTACCACCTACAAGGCCGACGGGCTTATCATATCCACGTCGACGGGCTCGACCGCGTATTCGATGGCGTCCGGCGGCCCCATCGTCTATCCCACAACGGACGTGATAATCCTTACGCCCATATCGCCGCACACGCTCACGAACAGGCCCATCGTGCTCTCGTCCGGCGCAGTCGTGGAGGTCGAGCTCGAGACGGACGAAAAGGACGTCGTGATAACCTTCGACGGCCAGCTCTCGAGCTCTCTCAGGAAGGGGAGCAGGGTCGTGATATCGAAATCGGCGCACTATACGACCATGATAAAGCCGCCCCTCAGGAACTATTTCGAGGTCCTCAGACAGAAGCTGAAATGGGGCGAGAGATAGATGCTGAAGTCCATCAGGTTGAAAGACTTCGCCGTCTTTAAGGACGTGACTGTACCGTTTGGAGAGCACCTCTGCGTGATAAGCGGCGAGACAGGGGCCGGCAAGTCGATCATGGTCGACGGGATGCTCGCCCTGCTCGGGGCAAGAGCCGACCCGGGCATGGTACGGGACGGGGCACCGGAGGCCGTCATAGAAGGGCTTTTTGAGGTAGGGGACAATGTCGCTGTGCAGGCGTTCCTGGACGGGCACGGGCTCGAGGCGTCCCAAGAGCTTGCCATAAGGCGGATCATAACCGCCCAGGGCAAGAGCAGGGCGTACATAAACGGCTCCGCGTCCACGCTGGTCATGCTGTCCGAGCTCTCCAGGCTCCTCGTGGATATCCACGGCCAACATGAGCACCAGAGCCTGCTCGACGATGCGACGCACATCCGGCTGCTCGATGCCTACGCCGGGCTCCAAGGAGAGGCACTCGGCGTGAAGACGCTGTACGCGGAGCTCAGAAAGACAGCAGACCTCCACGATGAGCTGCAGACACGCGTGGCAGGTGCCGGCAGGGAGGAAGAGCTGCTGAGGTTCCAGCTCTCGGAGATACGGTCCGCCAACCTTGTGCCGGACGAGGACATCGAGATCGAGAAGGAGCACCGCATACTCTCGAATGCGCACCGCCTGGCCGAAGACCTGAGCGCGGTGCACGAGATCATAGAGGGGGACGGGCACGGGGCCGTGGCCGGCATACTGCGGTCGCTCAAGCTCCTCTCGGGCCTGCAGGCCTTTGATCCATCGCTGAAACAGCACGCGGACAGGCTCGAGTCCGTGTCCGTTGAGCTGAAGGACATCGCATCGGACATCAACGCATACCTGGGAAGGATAGACGTCGATGCCGAGAGGCTCGGCCGGACGGAGCTGCGCATGGGGCTTATCGATGGGCTAAAAAAAAAGTACGGCGGCACGCTCAAAGAAGTCATCGCCTCCACGGAGTCGATCGAGAGGCAGCTCGCCGGCCTCGCCGGCGCAGCCGAGGAGCTTGAGGGGCTGCGGCACAGAAAGGCCGAGATCGAGAGACAGCTCTTCGACGGCGCGGACAGGCTGTCAAAGGCACGGAAGGGGATCGCCGGGGAGCTGGGCAGGAAGGTCGTCGGCGAGCTGAAGACCCTCGGAATGGGGGGCGCCGTGTTCGAGGTAAGAATGATGGCCCCGGAGGCGAAAGACGCCGTGGAGATAGACGGCAGGCCCATAGGTGCAGACGGCATGGACAGGGTAAGATTCTATTTCTCGGCAAACCCGGGGTTTCCCGCAAAGCCGCTGACGGAGATCGTGTCCGGCGGCGAGCTCTCGAGGACCATGCTCGCCATAAAGAGGGTGCTTGTAAAGGCGTCCCCGGTGCCGGTGCTCGTGTTCGACGAGATAGACACTGGGATAGGGGGGCCCACCGCAGAGATTGTCGGCAGGAAGCTGAAGGAGCTCTCTGCGTACCATCAGGTGATCTGCATAACGCACCTCCATCAGATTGCCGGGTTCGGTGACTATCATATATACGTGTCCAAGCGGGCGTTTAGGGGCAAGACGGAGGTGGACGTCAGGGTGCTCGACGAGAAGGAGAGGATCGACGAGATCGCACGGATGCTCTCCGGAGAGACGGTAACGGAGCTCGGGAGGAGACAGGCGATGGAATATTTACGATACGCGAGGGAGATAAAGTGATACGAAAGGCGAGGATGGACGACGTCAAGGAGATGCAGAGGCTCATCGATGCGTACGCGAAGAAGGGGGAGATGCTGCAGCGCTCCCTTCTCGAGCTGTACGAGAACATCCGAGACTACAGCGTGTATGCCGGGGACGCCGGCGGGATTATAGGCGTGTGCGCGGTGCACATGTTCTGGGACGGCCTTGCGGAGATCCGTTCCCTTGCGGTACGGGAGGAGTACACCCATAAGGGGATCGGTACGGCCCTTGCACGGTCGTGCATAGAGGAGGCCAGGGGCTTCGGGATAAACCAGCTATTCTCGCTGACCTACAAGCCTGGCTTTTTCGAGAAGCTCGGCTTCAGGATAGTTGACAAGTCGCTCCTGCCGCAGAAGATATGGAGCGACTGTCTGAAATGCCCGCAGTTTCCGGACTGCAACGAGATCGCGCTGATCATGGATCTGAACGGAGCGCCGGATGGGAAAAGGTAGGGCCGGAGGCGTACCTGCATGAATAAAAGGCTGTTAAGTACCAGGATCGGACGCATGCTTCTGAAGAACCCGGTCATCGGCGCTTCCGGCACGTTCGGGTACGGTATCGAGTACGAGAGGTTCTTCCCCCTCGAAAGGATCGGCGGCTTCGTAACGAAGGGGCTGTCGCTCAGGCCGAGGAGGGGCAACCCGGCCCCGAGGATAAAGGAGACCCCGTGCGGGCTTATCAACTCGATAGGACTCGAGAACATCGGGATGGATGCGTTCCTGAGGAGCGTGCTCCCGCGGCTCGAGGGCACGGATACCGCGGTCATCGTCAACATCTTCGGTACCACGGTGGACGAGTACGTGGAGCTTGCGGAAAGGGTGGACAGGTTCCGGAGGATAGATGGCATCGAGCTGAACATCTCCTGTCCGAACGTCGAGGCCGGGGGCGCGGAGTTCGGCAAGGACCCGCTCGTCGTCCATGCCGTTACCTCGAAAGTACGAGAGGCCACGGACAAGACGCTCATCGTCAAGCTCTCCCCGATGGTCACGAGCATCGTCGACGTCGCCCTGTCCGCGCAGAGTGCCGGTGCCGATGCGGTAAGCATCGCAAACACGTACCCGGCCATGGCGTTCGACCTGGAGAGCGGGGGGCCGTCCCTCGGTGCAAAGACGGGCGGACTATCCGGGCCCGCGATAAAGCCCATGACCCTCAAGCTCGTATACGATGCGTACGCCAGGGTGCGCATCCCCATCATAGGCGTGGGGGGCATAATCACGGTCGAGGACGTCGTGGAGTACGCGATCGCCGGCGCGTCCGCGGTCCAGGTAGGGACCGCCAGCTTCATAAACCCGGAGACTGCGGACACGCTTGTGAGGCAGCTCGAGGAGTACCTCTCCGCACGGGGCGTACAGCGGTTCAGAGCGCTCGTCGGGTCGGCAAAGGAGCGTTGCCCCTCGTCAGTGTGATCGCCGACATACGCAGGAAGACATACCGCTCGGACGGGTGGACGCCATAAGATCTTGTCCTTCGATTATACTTGAAGATCGTGGAATATGCTGATTACCTGATATGCGGAGGTCTTTATCATGAGCGGCGATGCTGAAGCGATAAAAGGTATATTCTATCCGGAGGGCGTGGCCATCTTCGGGGTCTCCGAGAGTCCGGACAACCTTGCCCACATTATCGTGAAGAACATGCTGTACAACAAGTTCATGGGCAAGATATACCTGATCGGAAGGAGGGCGGGCGAGGTAGAGGGCATGAGGGTACATACGGGCATAGGCGAGATCAGCGACCACGTGGACCTGTCGGTGATTCTCACTCCTGCCCGGAGCGTGCCGTCGCTGCTGTCGGAGTGCGGCCTCAGGGGCATCAGGTATGCAGTGGTGGAGTCCGGGGGCTTCTCGGAGGCCGGCGATGACGGGCTGTTGCTCGAGCAGGATCTCAAGAAGGTATCGTCACAGTACGGTATCAGGTTTACCGGACCGAACGGGCTTGGTGTCATAAATACGGAGAACGGCCTGTGCACGCCGTTTTCTCCCATAACACGGCCCATACGGAAGGGCGGGGTCTCGATAATCTCTCAGAGCGGCGGAATGTCCCTCACGCTCCTCGGCATGCTCAGCTACGAAGGCGTGGGCATCGACAAAGTGATAAGCGCCGGCAACAAGGCCGACATAGACGAGATAGACTACCTCTCCTACCTTGAGCAGGACCCCGGCACGGCAGTGATAGGCATGTATCTCGAGGACATAAAGAACGGGAGGTCGTTTGTCGACCTGATACGTGCAGGCAGGAAGCCCGTCGTCGTCCTGAAGTCCAACGTCTATCCCGGTACCGCGCACATCGCCATGTCGCACGCATCCGCCATGGCAAACGACGACCTCGTCCTGACTCATGCGATGAGGGAGGCCGGGGCGATACGGGTGGACTCTCTGACGGACTTTGTCGATACGGTGAAGCTGCTGAGCATCTCCCACGATTATGGCAGGAGGATCGCTGTCCTCTCTCGCTCCGGAGGACATGCCGTCATTACGCAGGACGCTATAGTGCAGTACGGCTTCGAGACGCCGCAGTTTTCCGGGCATTTCCTCGGGGAGGTGGGCAGGCACGTGAGGGCAGGGGTCATAAGCCTTACCAACCCGCTCGATATGGGCGACGTCTATGACTTCGACTTCTATCGACGTGCGATCGAGCTTGCGCTGGCGGACCCGTCCTTCGATACGGTGGTCTTCATACACACCTATTCCCCCACCGTGGACAATGGCTCGTCCGAGAGTATGGCGAAAACGTTCGCGGGGCTGAGAGAGAGGTACAACAAGCCGCTGCTGCCGCTGTTTTTCACGGAGACAGACACCCTGAGCAGGCTGAAAGAGACGATCGATTATCCGTTCTTCATCGACCCCGCGACGATGCTGAAGTCCGCGGCAAAGATAAGGGACGCAAGGCTCTTCAGGAGGGGGCAGGGCGTGCGCCCGGCACATGGCGACAGGAGCAGCGTCCACGGAGAGACGACGACATTGTCCCTTATGGGGTCGCTGAACGCTGTCGAGTACCACGACATAGGCGTTGCGCCATGGTCGCACGCGCGTTCCGTTGCAGAGGCAAGGAAGATCTCCGTGGAGCTCGGGTACCCGGTCGCTATGAAGGTCGAGTCGATGGCGGTGTCGCATAAATCGGACGTCGGGGGTGTGGTCCTGGACATCGACAGCGACAGAAAGGCCACGGATGCGTTCGAATGGCTCACGGAGGGCATAAGAAAGACACACCCGGAGATCACCACGAACGGGGTCGTCGTCCAGAAGATGTTAATAGGGGGGATCGAATTGATTGTAGGCGCGAAGCGGGACGTCTCGTTCGGTCCGGTGGTCATAGTCGGTATAGGAGGCATCTATACGGAGCTGCTCAGGGACACGGGGATGGGCCTGTGCCCGGTCGACGGGGCGTACGCCCTGGGCATGCTCAAAGACCTGAAGGGATACGCACTGCTCGAAGGCACAAGGGGACAGCGGCGGCTTGCAGTAGAACAGGTCGCGAGGCTCATAACAAAGGTGTCCGCCATGATGATCGAAAAGGTCAACATCGTGGAGCTTGACCTGAACCCGGTACTTGTGGACGGGGAAAAAGCGCTTGCACTCGATGCCCGTGTTATAGTAGAAAAGACGTCATGACGAAGAGGATCGTATGGTACAGCGTTATGTTCGTGCTCGTGTCCGCACTCGCATTTGCCGTGCAGTTCATGCGCTTTATCGCCATGCCGCCGTACCCGTCCGGGGTGCTGCAAACGATCGAGATCCCGGCGGGCGACTCGTTCAGGAAGGTATCAGGCATACTCGCGGACAGGCACATAGTAAAGGACGAGTGGGACCTGAAGCTGCTTGCCTACCTCATGGGTGCTACGCACAGCGTGAAGTACGGCGAGTACCTGCTCAGCGGCTCTATGAGGCCCACCACGATAATCGAGAAGCTCTTGAACGGAGAGGTCGAACTGCACAAGGTAACCCTGCCCGAAGGCTATACCGACGAACAGATCGCACAGGTGCTCGAGGAAAAGGGGCTTTTGAAGGACGTCCATGGCTTTATGCATCTCACAAGGGACAGGGCGTTCATGGCCGGGGAGGGAATAACAGCCGAGACCCTGGAGGGTTTCCTGTACCCGGAGACCTACGAACTCAGCAGGGGCCTTGCGCCGAAAGAGATCATAAAGAAGATGATCAACCAGTTCAGGCTCGTCTATACCCCGAAACTGCAGGAGCGCGCAGAGGAGATGGGCATGACGATGCTGCAGGTCGTAACGCTCGCGTCCATCATCGAGAAGGAGACCTCCGTGCCTTCCGAGAAGTTTCTCGTGTCTGCTGTCTTCCATAACAGGCTTAAGCTCGGTATGAGGCTGCAGTCGGATCCCACGGTCATATACGCAATGCACATAACCAACGACGTGATCACGAAAAAGGAGCTCAGGGCCAGGAACCCGTACAACACGTACCGGATCAAAGGACTGCCCCCGGGCCCCATATGCAACCCCGGCATGGAGTCGATCGTCGCCGCACTGTACCCGGCCAACGTTCCGTACCTTTATTTCGTCGCCAACAACGACGGCAGCCATGAGTTCTCAAGGACGCTGAAGGAACACAATCATTACGTAAAGCTCTACCGGCGAAAGGACGTAAAGTAAGGTACGACCATGCTGAAAGATTACATAGTAACGATAGTCAATGCGTGCGGTCCGAGAATAACGGGCTCGGAGCCGGACAGGAAGGCGATAGGGCTTGTAAAGGGGTTTATGGGCAGGTCATGCGACAGGGTGGACGTCGAGGAGTTCGACGTGGCACCGAGGGTCCTGCAGAGACTCACGGAGATCATCACGTACGCTGTCCTGGCCGTATTCATAGCTTTTTTCATATCCCCCGCGCTATCTCTGGTTATCGGGCTCGTCTTCGGCACACTGTTCTTTCTCTCGAGGTGGTACGATAGGGAGATCATCGATAGATGCATGGAGAAAAAAAAGACTGCGAATGTCATCGGTACCGTCAGGCCGTCCGGGGAGACGAGGCAGAGGCTGATAGTCTCGGGCCATCACGATTCCGCATTCAACATGACGCTTTTGCACAGGCAGTTCGTCTGGCTCATGCCCATTCTGGAGTTTTTTACGACGGTGTCCATGTTGGTCATGCTGGCACTGTCGGTCTATGCCATGATCAGGGGCGAGCTCGTATACCCGTTTGTGCCGGGCAGGCTATGGACGGGTGCCCTCATGGTAGGGTTCTTCGGTGCCGTGACGTCCCAGATTATGCGGAAGGGGCTTGTTACGGACATCGAGACCGAAGGGGCGAACGATAACCTCTCGAGCGTGGCAGTCGCTGTTGGCCTGGCAGACTATCTGGGCTCGCACAGGCCCATCAACACCGAGGTGATGTGTATATCCTTTGGTGCGGAAGAGCCCAACACGAAAGGGTCCCAACATTTTGTAAGGAAGCACATGGACACATTGAAGGCGGTTCCCACCTACGTACTCAATTTCGATATGGTTGGCGAGGACGGCACCCTCCGCATCGTGAAAAGAGAGTATGAGGTCAGGTCGAGGCATTCGGGGACGTTCGTGGACTTTGTACGCAGGGTCGCACAGAAGAGCGGGATCAACGCGAGGCCCGGCGTCCTGCCCTTTGGCAATACGGATGCGACGCCGTTCAGCAGGAAAGGCCTCGCGGCAACAAGCCTCGTGAGGCTCGACAAAACCGGCCTACCGGGACACTGGCATACCGTCGAGGACACCGTTAAGAACATACGGGAAGAGTCTCTGAGAGAATGTATGGAGCTTGCTCTGGCAGTGCTCGAGGCGATGGACATGCCCGCCGCGGCGGTCGATCCCGCCGGGCTCTGCGATTAGCAAATTCCCTGCCGACGAAAGAGCACGCTGCTTCCGGCCCAAGCCCTGTCCGCCGAGAGAAAAGCCCTGCCCTCCGGCGTAACAGCACAGCCTTCCAATAATGGGGTTGACACCATCAGCGGTTTACCGTATACTTCGTGCAAATACCTGAAGGGGGGGGCACATGTATGACTTCGAGACTCGGTGAGCTTCTTGTTAAAGAAAACTTAATAACAACAGACCAACTGAAGAAAGCCATAGAAGAGCAGAAAGCCGAGGGGGGCCGACTGGGCTCGAGCCTTACGAAGCTTGGATTTGTTACCGACGAAGAGCTGCTCACCTTCCTCAGCAAACAGTACAATGTTCCTGTCATAAACCTCGACGAGTTCGATATAGACAAAGAGATAGCTCGCAAGATACCCGAGAACATCGCAAAGAAGCACCTTGTCATACCCGTCAATCAGACGGGCGCCACCCTCATTGTGGCGACTTCGGACCCGACCAACCTCGCTGTGATAGACGAGATAAAGTTTTTAACAGGCTACAACGTCGAGTTCGTCGCGGCCACGGAGGGTGCCCTGAAAAAGGCCATAGAAAAGTTCTTCGAGATATCCACGGACTATCAGGGCATACTGGATGAGGCCGCGGAAGAATACGAAGTCATCGGGGAGGAAGACAACATAGACATCAAGAGCCTCGAGAAAGCGAGCGAGGAGGCGCCCGTCATCAAGCTCGTGAACTCGATCCTGAACGATGCGATCAAGAGGGGCGCAAGCGATATCCACGTGGAGCCGTACGAGAAGAGCTTCAGGGTAAGGTTCAGGATCGACGGTATGCTGTACGAGATAATGAAGCCCCCCGTGTCGCTCAAGAACGCCATAAGCTCGAGATTAAAGATCATGGCAAAGCTGGACATCGCAGAGAGGAGGAGGCCACAGGACGGCAGGATCAAGATCCGGTACGCCGATGGGAAAGACATAGACTTCCGTGTCTCCGTCCTTCCCACGCTCTTCGGCGAGAAGATCGTCCTGAGGTTGCTCGACAAGTCAAACCTGCAGCTCGACATGACGAAGCTCGGCTTCAACGAGAAGCAGCTCAAAGACTTCAAGGACGCCGTACATAAGCCTTACGGCATGGTGCTCGTCACCGGTCCTACGGGCAGCGGCAAGACCACAACGCTCTATTCCGCACTGTCAGAGCTGAACCAGATATCCAAGAATGTCTCGACCGCGGAAGATCCCGTCGAGTACAACATCCCCGGCGTCAACCAGGTACAGATGCACGAGGAGATAGGGCTCAACTTCGCAGCGGCACTGAGGTCGTTCCTCAGGCAGGACCCCAACATCATCATGGTCGGAGAGATCAGGGACTATGAGACCGCCGAGATAGCTGTAAAGGCCGCACTGACCGGACACCTCGTGCTGTCGACAATCCATACCAATGATGCCCCCAGTACCATCAACAGACTGCTGAACATGGGCATAGAGCCGTTCCTCGTCGCCTCGTCCGTCCATGCCATCCTCGCACAGAGGCTGGTCAGGAAAACATGCGAAAAGTGTAAAGAAGAGATTGACATCGAGAAAAAGGCGTTGCTCGACATAGGCATATCGGAGTCGGAAGTTGCAAAGATAAAGGTCTATAAGGGCAAGGGGTGCACGACGTGCAACAACACCGGCTACAAGGGCAGGATAGCCGTCTACGAGATCCTTACCATAGGAGAAGAAATAAGGGAATTGATATTGGCGGGTGCATCTGCTAATGAAATAAAGAAGGAGGCCATGAGGGTCGGCATGATGACGATGCGGCAGAGCTCGATAGAGCTGCTGAGAAAGGGACTTACGACGGTGGATGAGGTTGTAAGGGTAACAGCCAAAGATTAAATGTGGAGGGGCAATGAGTTTCAATCTGCACCAGTTGCTAAAGGTAATGATAGAGAAAGGGGCAAGCGATCTTCATATAACGACAGGCAGTCCGCCCCAGCTCAGGATAGACGGCGAATTAGCGCCGTTAAAAGTGCCGCCCCTGACTGCAACCGAGACGAAACAGCTGTGCTATAGCATCCTCACGGACGCACAGAAACAAAAATTCGAGCAGGACAACGAGCTCGACCTGTCCTTCGGGGTAAAGGGGCTCAGCAGGTTCAGGGCGAACATCTTCATGCAAAGGGGGGCAGTCGCCGGTGCGTTCAGGACAATCCCTTTCAAAATATTGGGCTTTGATGAGCTCGGCCTTCCACCCGTAGTGTCCGAAATCACAAAAAAGGCAAGAGGGCTGATCCTTGTAACGGGCCCGACGGGCAGCGGCAAGACGACGACGCTCGCCTCGATAATATCCAAGATAAACGAGGACAGGCACGAGCATATCATCACCATAGAAGACCCTATAGAGTATCTTCACCCCCACAAGAACTGCGTGGTAAACCAGAGGGAGGTGGGGGCAGACACAAAGGGTTTCTCGAACGCCTTAAAGTATATTCTGAGGCAGGACCCGGACGTCGTGCTTATCGGCGAGATGAGGGACCTCGAGACGATCGAGGCCGCACTGAATACGGCCGAAACCGGACACCTCGTCCTTGCGACACTGCACACGAACTCCGCGGTCCAGACGATAAACAGGGTAATCGATGCATTCCCCCCGCACCAGCAGCCCCAGGTAAGGGCACAGCTCTCCTTCGTCCTCGAAGGCGTATTGACCCAGTCTCTTATACCCAAGTACAACCAGCCGGGCAGGGTGCTGGCGTGCGAGGTATTGATACCCACGCCTGCCGTAAGGAACCTGATAAGGGAGGAAAAGGTCCATCAGATATACTCCCATATGCAGGTTGGACAGGCAAAGTTCGGCATGCAGACAATGAACCAATCTTTGTTCAACCTCTTTCAGAGGAAACTCATCTCGGTGGACGACGCCATGATCTACTCGACGGATCTCGAAGAACTCAAACAGATGCTGCAGTCCGGCTCCCCAGTCCCGCCGTCCATCCAGGCTCAGGCACGGATGCAGAATGCCCAGAAAAGCTTTTAAAGGGAGGTAAGCAATGGCTGTTTTTAGGTGGGAAGGGATTAAAAAAACAGGCGAGACCGTAAAAGGCAGCACAGACGCCCAGAACGAGAACGCCGTAATAGCCATACTGAGACAGCAGGACATAAGGCCCATCACCATCAAGGAAAAGAAGGCATCCCTCGATCTCGCCAATCTAAGCATCTTTAAGGAAAAGGTCACGGGCAAAGACCTGTCCGTTTTTACGAGGCAGTTTGCGACAATGATAGACTCAGGCCTGCCGCTTGTCCAGTGCCTCGACATACTCGGTGCCCAGCAGCCCAACAAGACCTTTCAGAAGACCATCAAAGACATAAAAGCGTCCATAGAAGGCGGCTCCACGTTCGCCGCCGCCCTGAAGAAGCACCCGGAGACCTTCGACTCACTCTATACCAACCTTGTTTCGGCAGGAGAGGTGGGCGGTATGCTCGATACAATCCTCGCACGGCTTGCCACCTATATCGAAAAGGCCGAAAAGCTGAAAGGCAGGGTAAAGGGCGCGATGGTATACCCGATAGTGGTCTTGTCGGTCGCGGCAGGCGCGGTCGCGATCCTCCTTCTCTTCGTAATACCCATCTTTGCGAAGATGTTCGCCGATGTGGGCGCTGCCCTGCCCGCACCGACACAGTTCGTCATGGACCTCAGCAATTTCCTGAAACACTATATTCTCTACCTGATTATCGGGATAGGGGCGGTGGTGTACGCGATCAGACGCTACTACAAGACATCGAGCGGCCAGTTCGTCATAGACGGGCTGCTGCTGAAAACGCCTGTGTTCGGGGAGATCATACGCAAGAATGCCGTGGCGAGGTTCACCAGGACGCTCTCAACCATGATATCGAGCGGTGTGCCCATCATGGACGGCCTCGAGATCGTCGCACGCACATCGGGCAACGTGATCATAGAGAACGCCATTATGAAGGCGAGGGAGAGCATAGCGGCAGGGAAAACGATCTCCGAGCCCCTTGCGCAGACGAAGGTCTTCCCCTCCATGGTCGTTCAGATGATCTCAGTGGGAGAGGCGACGGGCAACATGGATGCGATGCTGTCGAAGATAGCAGACTTCTACGACGAAGAGGTGGACACTGCGGTCGCCGCGATGACATCGCTTATCGAGCCGCTGTTGATCGTCTTCCTCGGCGTCGTCATCGGCGGACTCGTCGTTGCCATGTACTTGCCAATCTTTAAGATTGCAAGTACAATCAAATAGTACAGGCTATCGGAGCAAGAAAACATGTACTTACCAATCTTCAAGATTGCAAGTACAATCCAGTGATGAAACACTATACCGATATCCCCTCGCCGGAACCGCCGATAGAGAAACAAGAGCTTTTGAGCAGGCTCTACTGGTCCACGGGGATTCGACTGACCATTGTCACCCTGCTCATAGGCCTTGCGGTAACAATATATCGGTACAGGGCTGTCTTCAGCACGCTCCCGTGGCTGTCTCCCTTGATCATACTGATAGTGGCCCTCTATGTGCTCAGTCTTGTGGAGCTGCTGACCCTGAGAAAACAAGAGGCGCTCAAAAGCATGGCCTACTTTGTCACTGCACTGGATGCGGTGTTCGTATCATCCATTGTTACAATGACAGGGGGCATCGACAGCATCTATACCTTTCTGTACCTCTTCGTCGCCATGGAGGGCGGGTTCCTGCTCTCTAAAAAGGGAGCACTCATGTTTGCGTCCCTGTCTTCGATACTGTATGGGTTGCTCGTCGACGTACAATACTACCGGCTGCTCCCGTCGCTCATACCGCCCTCGCAGCTCTTTACCTCCGCCAGGGGAACGCTGGTCAATATGATCACGTACATGAGTACGATGTTTATCGTGGGTGTTTTGAGCGCATTCCTTGGTGACAGCCTCACCAGGGCAAAAAAGGCACTGTCTGCAAGCAGCACGGACCTCATACGACTGAAAAACCTCCATACCATCATTATCGACAGTATAGATACCGGCCTGATAACCCTCGATGCCTCCGACAGGATCAGCACAATGAACCCCGCTGCCTGTCATATAACAGGATACAGCATCGGCGAGGTCGCCGGCAAGGTCATAGAGGACATACTGCCCGGCATCCAGCTCAAGGACTTCACCATCAAGAGGAACGAGCTCGGCATCAGAAGAAAGGACGGTACATCGATCCAGATAGGCTACACCATATCCAACCTTTATAAGGGCACGGCCAGGCCGATAGGCATGGTCATAGCCTTTCAGGACCTGTCCGAGATGAAAAAGATGGAGGCACGGCTCAAACGGGCGGACATACTCGTGACCGCCGGCCGGCTCGCGGCAAGCGTTGCCCACGAGATACGCAACCCCCTCGCTTCCATCAGCGGGATGATCCAGCTCCTCAGAGAGGACCTGGGAGACAACGAAAGATTTGAGAAGCCGCTGGGTCTCGTATTCAGGGAGGTAGACAGGATAAATAACCTCGTCACCGAGTTCCTCTCCATGTCGAAGCCCGTTACGAACATACAGGAGGGCGTAATGCTGAAGCCGATCGTCGACGAGGTGTTCGAGAGCGTCATGGAGAGGGTGGACTACAATCCTTCGGTAACCATGCTCAACGCGGTAGCGGACAGGACCTCCATAAGGGCAGACACGCTCAAGATGAAACAGATATTGCTCAACCTCGTCCTTAATGCTATTCATGCAATCAGGGAAGCCGGCACGGTGACCGTCGAATGCATCGAAAGGGACAGCGACGTCTCGATCCTCGTTAAGGACAATGGACAGGGCATGGATGAGGACGAGATACGGTCATCCACCGAGCCTTTCTGGACGACAAACCCCGGGGGCACGGGGCTCGGCCTGCCGGTCGTACAGTCCATCGTTGAGCAGCACAACGGCGCCCTGTCCATACAGAGCAAGAAGGGCGCGGGCACGACCGTTGAAGTCAGACTGCCGCTGTAGTACGATAGAGCGAGGGACGAAAGGGACCTCACTATGATCCAAATACTTGTTGTGGACGACGATAAAGGGATGCGCGAGTTCCTCGAACTCGTGCTGAAACGTGAGCGGTACAGCGTGACGTGTGCCAGAGATGGTGCCGATGCCATCCTGCTCTTAAAGGAAAATTATTTCGATCTCATCGTAACCGATCTTATGATGCCTGCCATAAACGGATTGGAAGTGCTGAAAAAGGCACGGGAGCTCTATCCCGACATACAGGTGATCGTCATAACGGCGTTCGGGACCATAGAGACCGCCGTGGAGGCAATAAAGCTCGGCGCACACGATTACATTACGAAACCGTTCAACAACGACGATCTAAGGCTGCGGATCCGCCGTGCCATCGAAACCAAGAAGATCGAGCATGAGAACAAAAGGCTCAGGCAGGAACTCGGCATGAAGGACGGGAAATGGGACATCGTGGGCGTCAGCAGCAGCATGCAGGAAGTCTTCAATCTCATAAACAGGGTAAAAGACACGAGGACCAACATCCTCATCTACGGCGAATCCGGGACCGGCAAAGAGCTCGTGGCCCGTGCAATACACAATCAGGGCACACGGCAGGACGAGCCCTTCATACCGATCAACTGCGGAGCAATCCCCGAGAATCTCGTCGAGAGCGAACTGTTCGGTCACAAGAGAGGTTCGTTTACCGGGGCCATAGAAAACAAAAAGGGACTCTTTCTCGAGGCGGACGGTGGCACCATCTTCCTCGACGAGGTCAGCGAACTGCCGATTCAGACCCAGGTGAAGTTGTTGAGGATCATTCAGGACAAAAAAGTAAAGCCCGTGGGAGACCCGACGGAGTACCCCGTAGATGTAAGAATAATATCCGCTACGAACAGGGACCTGAAACAGCTCATAAAAGAGTCCAGGTTCAGGGAAGACCTGTTCTACAGATTGAATGTAATACAGATAGAGATGAGGCCCTTGAGAGACAGGAAGGACGATATACTACCTCTGGCGAGACACTTCCTCGAAAAATACAGCGGGGAGTTCAACAAAGGCATCCAGAACTTCTCAAAAGAGGCAATGGACCTATTGAAGGGCTACTATTATCCAGGCAATGTCCGGGAGCTTGAGAACATCGTAGAAAGGGCGGTCGCGATAGAGTCAACGCCTGTCATACTGCCCGAATCACTCCCGCCGGAATTGACCCACGTCGTCTCGGACAAGGGCGGGCACGGGTATACGCTGGAAGACATCAAGCTTACATTCAACGGTGTGATTGACAACCTCCTCAACACCATAGAAAAGGGACTGATAGAGGACGCGATCAGGGCATGCTCCGGCGACAGGACCAGGGCCTGTGAATTGCTGGGTATACCGATGCGCTCGCTGAGATACAGGATAAAGAAATATGGTATCATGGACTAGTTTTTTATCACGGTCTCTGTATCTATTGCCAGCACCATTTGTTTATGCTTGATTGAAAATTGTGAACTGGACTCTAAAGGAGGCACAATGAAGATATTGAAGAATACATGGGCGATACTTCTCATGGCTCTATTGCCCGAAGTTGCAATGGCATCATCCCCCATCAATATCGATTCGAGTACATATTTCGGGGCCTACGGCCTGAACATGAACAATATGGACAACAGTTATATTCCATTTTATGAAGACTTGAACCTTGCGTACCCCGTCACATCGGACAGGGAACTCAGCATCGAGGCGTCCGGCTGGCTCAGGTACGATCTGCTCAATACCGTGTATACAAACCGGACAGCCGTGGACATGCCTTACGGATATCTGGACTACCGGCCAAAGAGCGCTCCGATCGCCCTCAAGGTCGGGAGGATTTCCAGCTGGTTCGGCGCCGCAAACGACCGCTACGACGGCCTGGAGCTTATGCTCGGGAACCTCTACGGACTGGGGCTCGGAGCATTCGTCGGCAGCGAGGTCGACTCGGAGCTCCACGATGCCCCGGGAGGCGTAACGACAGGCGGAAGGCTCTCCTACAGCAGGTCCTTGTTCGGTGTCGGCGGCTCCATCTTCTATGCGGAGAACAGCGGTGATATCTCACAGGAAAGATGGGGCATAGACGGATGGATAAAGCCCGTCGACATGCTGTACCTGTTCGGGAGATACTACTACGACATGATCGACAAGCGGGCATACGACGGCACATTAAAATTGTCCCTGACCCCGATAAAGAAGGTGTTCGTGGACGCACAGTATGCGCTCTTCGATCCGGCGTCGCTCATCGACAAGACAAGCATTTTCTGGGTGTTTAATACCGAGTCGTACAGGACCGTAACGGCGAATGTGGGATACAGAATCATCGATGCGCTCTCTCTTTCTTTGGACGGGACGAGATACATGTACAGCTCCGACGGCAACGCGTACAGCTACGGAGGCACGGTAGACTACGATATGCGCCCCTACGCAATGGGCCTCGAATTGAAAAAGGTCGATTCAGCCCCGACGGACTACCTGAGGACGAGACTCTACCTGTTCAGGAGCTTCGTAATGGGGTTCTATGCGAACATAGAAGTCATCTATACATCCTATCTCGGCGAGCTCAACGGCTATGATCACAGCATCGTAGGCCACGCAGCCGTCGGTAAAACGATCACAAACGACCTCAAGCTCACGCTGTCCGGAGACTCCATAGACGGTCCCTTTATACGGCATGGCGGCTTCGGCATGCTCAGCCTGAAATATGGACTTTAAGAAGGAGGCACTATGAAAAAACGGATTTTTTTGGCTGTCGCACTTATATTGTTTTCGGTTTCCTGCAATAAGGTACTTTCTTCGAACAGGGACACCCTGACATTCTCCCATAAACTACACGTCACTGCCAACGGCATAGATTGCCTCACGTGCCACTCCGGCATTGATACGACGACCACGACGTCGGGCAGCTTTATACCAAAGATGGACATCTGCTTTCAATGCCACAGCGATGTGCAGAACAAGTGCACCATGTGCCATACCAATCCCGACAAGGCCGCACCATTTCCGATCGAAAAGCGGGACATCGTATTTTCCCACAAGGCCCATCTGCCGAAAGTCAACAGCGATTGTACATACTGCCATACACGCATCCCCCTGGAGAAATCACCGACACCCGGCAATCTACCAACGATGCAGGTGTGCCTGACATGCCACCAGAAAGACTACGACACACTGCAATGCTCCCGATGTCACACCTCATTGAGTTCGATAGCTATAGAGAGGCTGTCCCGCTTCACCCACAACGCTGGCTTCAAGAACAGCCATGGGGAAATCGCAAGGACCGATATAGAATCGTGCGAACAATGTCATCAACTGTCCTTCTGCGACAACTGTCACAACACGAATGCGAAGATACTGCCTTCGGTACGCTACCCCGAGGCGCCCCAGCAGCCGCTCATACACAGGGGCGACTGGCTTTCGGTCCATTCGATCGATGCACAGGAGGACCCGGCATCGTGCTACAGGTGCCACACGCCATCCAACTGCCGTGATTGCCACCTGAGGAACGGTATCGCCGCAAACGGGACACCCAACACAGCGTCCCCCCACCCTGCCGGGACGGACTTCCTTTTCAACACGGCCTCGCCGCAATTTCACGGAAGGCTCGCCAGGCAGAACATCAATACCTGTGCCTCGTGTCACAGCGGCGGAGCGGATGCAGTATGTGTGCAGTGCCACAAGGTCGGAGGCATAGGCGGCAACCCACACCCGTCCGATTTCAGGTCCAGCCTCAGCACGACGAGAGACAAAGTCTGTACTGTTTGCCACGGACAATAATAGGGGCCTTCGATTAAAACACAGAAGGCCCTTGCTTTTTTGAAAAGAGGTATTATCATTCCTATTCAAAAGAGAGAGTCCTTTATAGTTGAAAAATTTCCCCGTAAGCGTCTGTATGCTGAATTTCATAAAGACATTAATTAAAAACAAAGGAGCTCATATGGCAGCCCCAAAAAAGAAGACCAAAAAAACAAAAAAGGCCTTAGGGACCGCAAAACCGTCGTCCAGACTTACAAGGAAGACAAAAACCAGGAGTCCGAAATCGGTCGCGCCGAGCGGGGGCGTGAAATCCGGGCCGAAGGCCAAATCAGCTACACCAAAAGTTTCGACACAGAGAAGGGAAGCCTCTCACGTAGAGTACGAACACATCAAACAGATGCTTTTGAAAATGAAGGCGGACATCATAGACCAGCTTGTAAGAAAAAAATCGTCCATGGAAGAGGAGAAAACAATCGAAATAGAGGACCTCGATGCAATAGCGGAGGACAGGAACAGGGAATACGAGTATCTGCTGACGACAATGGACACGAAGAAACTCAAGCAGATAGACGAAGCACTTGCAAAGATAGAAAACAAGACATACGGCGTATGCGAGGTGTGCGGCGAGGAAATACCCGTTGCACGATTGAAGATACTGCCCTTCGCCAAGCTATGCATAGACTGCGCCTCAAACGTAGAAAAAGAAGAGGCTCTGAAACAGTCGCTCGAGAGTGAGAAAGACATATTCACGACGGGCAACAACGAAGAAGAAAACGATATAGAGTAGAAAATCTGCCCCGCTAAAGGCGGTACGGCTTCCCGACAGACGCAGGCCTAAGGCCCGAAAAATATATCGGTATAAAGCCCGATCTCGGCACTATCGCCCTCCATGCTCATATCGAGCTGCTTTGTAAAAACGGTCAATCTTCCCAACATCCCCATAAGCTCCTCGAATTTGTCCCGTTCGCATTTTGTGTAGAGCGCCCTGATCATGTCCTCCGCCTGCTTTACGCGGAATTGATACCTCTGTAATATAGCCGATATGAGCTGCGCCCTTTTTATTCTCCTGCCGATGTCCGCACCGCCGCCCTGGAAAATAAAACGTACATAGTTATCATGAGGCTCTTTTGTACACAACCCCTCTATGATTGATAGGTGATACCCCATCCTTATGTTGAAATTCATATACTCCCTGCTTATCAACGCGAGGTTCTTCTCGTACAGCCCCTTCTGAATCCCGGGATTGGCCATCGTGTTCATAACGACCGACATGAAGCCGCCACCGCTCACAGCCCTCGGAGCAGCCCCTCCGGTCTTCACGCCCTTCCAGAACGACAGGAACGGGACCGATATGATCGAGGACTCTGAAATGTCCTTCTCCCGTTTTACGCCGTCTCCGAGATCTATTATGTAGACCTTAAACTGTGACTCTGTCTGAAGCTCTACAGCAGGTATCGTATCATCCGTGACATTCTGGGCAACAAGAAACATCTCATCCATCGCGGCCTGATGTGCGAACCTTACGATATCGTGAAGGGTATGCACTGACGCCATGGTAAAATCCGGACTGTATGGATCGATGAGATTCAGCGGCGTGATATGTTCAAGGACCTTTTCCATGGTAACGAACACAGGTGTGTCTTTGAATATGCCTTTCCTCTTGTACGGCTCCCGGAAGAGCACTTCCGCATACCCATCGTATACGCAGCCACGATCGGCGTCTATGCTCACCATCATCCCCTGCTTCAAGACAGTGCCCGCGTTATAGGCATTGACAATCGTCGGTATCTGGAATTCCCTCGCAAGCGTCGCCATATGCCCAGTCGGGCTCCCTATCTCTGCAACTATTCCCTTCGCCCTGTTCATGACACCGACATACGTCGGTGAAGAATACCGCGTGACCATAATTGCTCCGTTGGGGAAATGTGGGATATCGTCGTCTGTGTTTACGACGAAAACTGGGCCATATCCCACACCCGGAGATGCGGTCTCGGCATGCCCTACGAGGAGCCTGTTCCGGGACGGATCGACATCGATGTTCCGTACATCGTGCTTCAGCATGATAAGCGGGCTCGTCTGCAGGATAAAGAGCCTGCCGCTGTAATCATAGGCCCATTCGATGATCTGGGGCTGCTTATAGTACGTCTCGAGCATCACGGCGCAGGACACAAGCTCCTTGATCTGCTCGCCCGTGATCGACTGTGCGTCCTTCGCCTCGTCGGGAACTTCTTTCTCTTCTACTCCAGGAGGGGAGTCACTCAAGGCGAGCATTCGCAGTTTGTGTACCGTCTTCGACTGAATGACGTTGCCTCCGGATTTTGATACCTCGAAAAGATCGGGTGGCACGTCCCCCTCAACGATATACCTGCCGAGTCCAAAGATCGAATTTATCACCATGCTGTCACCGTCAGGATGAAACGGATTGATCGTATGCATAACCCCGCTCGACTTTGCATCCACCATCTCCATGCACCCTGCACTCATCGCTATGTCGTCCTCTCTGAACCCTCTGTTCGTAAGATAAAAGAGCGCCCGGGGTGCGAACTTGCTTGCAAGTATCTTTTTGTAGCACCCCGGTATATCTTTGGGAGCCACGCCGAGGAACGTGGCATACTGCCCCGCGAAGCTGAATTCGGTACTCTCACCGACAGCACTGCTCCTTACCGAAAACAGGGCACTGCCCGCGTCTGTACCGCTGAACTCGGCGGACCTCTCCTCTATGGCTTCAAGCAGCTCCGGCTGTACCGCGGCGTTCCCGATCATCGACTGTATCTGCCTGCTGACAAATGAAGTGCTGTCAAAGTTATTTATATCGAGCCCGGCCAGCATAACATGTATCTTCTTCTCAAGCTGGTTGTATTCGAGGAACCGCCTATACGCATACGCGGTGATGACAAAACCTTTCGGGACAGGCACGTTGAGCTTATTCCTGATTTCGCCTATCTGTGCATTTTTGCCCCCAACGCTGTCAATCATATCTCCCGTCACCTCTGCAAAGTCGAGTATCAATTTATCAACAGGAATGTCCTTCTTCTTCGATAATGCCTGCTCTATATTTGCCTTCAGCCGTCCATAGGTATCATTCAATCCTCTGTACTTGTCATCGGACAATCTGTTGAGGAGGGCTATTATATTTTTTATGGTCGCCAGGATCGTTTCCGTATTGAGCCGGAGGTATCCTATCTCAAACGGCTCATCGCCCGACATTTTCTCCTTAAGCTCCGTAATGATGCGGAGGACGAGTTCGTTCTCAGACAGCAGCTTCAGATAGTTCGCATATTTTAGCTGCACGGCAATTTTATCGACCGAAGATCCTTCCTTAAAAAGGTTGATTCTTGCTATCAAGCAAACCTCTGTTTTTGTACCATCATACAACAGTAAAGCAAATAGTTAAAGGGAGAATCAGCCATACAGCAGGGTTGCACAGAGTTTGACAGCCACAATTATGACTGCGACAAAAGCGATCAGGGAAAACAACATCCTTACACTGGGACCGCCTGCTTTCCTTGTAAATGACGCCCCTATGACAGAGCCTATCGCGGAACTGATCAGGACGGGAATGACCAGTACCAGATCTATATTGCCATCGAGAGAGTACGTGAATGCACCGTAAGCGGCCGTAAAAAAGATGCCAAACAGGCTTGTCCCGACAGCGATTACCGTCGGGCACCCGATGACATATATGAGCGCTGGCATCATTATAAATCCGCCTCCGATGCCCATAAAACCGCTCAGCACACCTACGGCGAACGCGATCCCCGTAATCACCCATACGGAAATGCCTGAGATGCCGGACGCCGGGAAACTGATGATCGGCTTAATCCTCAATGCCCTTATTCTCTTTACACCGGCGGACGCCTCCGGCTCGCCGGAGACCGGAGTGCCCATTACAACTCCCCTGGTCATCTTTAGCGCCTTAAGGGACTCTCTGAATATGGACAGGCCTATCAAGCTGAGCATGACAAGATAAGAAAGGCTCATTACGATCTCTATGAGATCGATGTGGTATCCCATGTTCGTCAAGAGAAGGCCCTGCACGTACTTGATTCCCGTCAGGAGCTTTGCTCCTGCATTTACTCCGAGGGCGGTACCCACAACCATGATAAATCCAAGCTTATAGTCTATATTGCCATACTTGCTGTGCCGTATCGTCGAGGCCACCGTTATACCTACGAGCAGGGAAAGGCTCGACCCGACCGCGATGGGATAGGGTACGCCGAAGATGGCATTCAGCATCGGTGTTATGAGGAAGCCGCCGCCGACACCGAAAAAACCTGCCATGCCGCCTACAATAAATCCGAAAAACAACATCCACAGCAGGTTGACAGAGACGTGTGCAACAGGCAGGTACACGCTGTGCATAATTCAGTGACCTCCTCCTCCATGCACCCGAAATATTTTTTCCAGGGCCATTATGATGAATGTCACGGACGCCCCTATTGCCGCGGGAACGAAAACAGAGCATACGACATAAATCCAGCGGGCGTCGAATATCTTGCCCGGTACCGTACTCTGCGATATCTGAGCTATCCAATTCAGGACGTTCATCTATTGTAGGACAGTTCTGTGCGCCGGCTAAGCGACACTCTTCGTTCCCATCTTTCCCGATACCATTTCTTCGGCAGGCTCGTCCAGACCTGCATACCTTGCATATACGATCGCCACAAACCTATAAATAAGATGTGCAAACTTTGAATATGGGAAATATGCAATAAGGGAAAAAACGAACACCAGATGAACAAAGTACGACCAGTAAGCTGCTGCGGCGTTGCCCGACAGCCTCACAACTTCCGTGAGCAGCCCCGTCACCCCTATCAAAGACAGGACGCTCAGAAAAAACCAGTCATAGTAATGGCTCTCGCCCGACTGCTCTTTTCTACCGAGCCTGTTATAGACCGCTATAGAGCAACCCGCAATAAGTGTAACGGCTCCAAGGTTCCCCAGTACCTTTATCGGGTTCGTCTGGTCCATGGGCAGGTCCATATGGAACACACGCAACCCTATAAATACAATCGATGTGACTATGAAAAGGGCTGCAAATCCGTAAAATATCGAAAGGTGCCCTAGGTAGCGTATATTGTTCGCGTCACACTTTTTGAAGTTATTGTGTGTCAGGACCTCTTTGGCCGCCAGGAAGACGCTGCTGCCTATGCCGATCCTGCCGTACCCGTCACCGCGGACATTGTTCCGATCCATGCCTTTCCAGAACTTCAAGACCCCTGTACCTGTTGCCAGAAGGACCAGAATACTTACGGTCACAAAGATCAAATCGACATAGTTGTCAAACCTGGTAAAAGCGATAGGGCCCGACGGGACGGTGGAAAGGGCCTCCATGTGTTGGAGCACAATCAAAAACAATACTCCCGGTATCGCGAAGAGCAACGGCAGATACCTTGGACTGCTCAAAAGCCTGCCCATGAACCGGGGGAACGCATAACTTTTAAAGCTATAGTTTCGTATGGCGCCCATCACCTCCCCGGGCTTCGCCCCTCGTGGACAATAAACCGAGCAATCTCCGCATTGATAACACCTCCACACATCGGGATCGGAAAGAAGCCTGTCCTTCAATCCCCACTGTGCCCATATCATCTCTTTGCGCGGGAAGGGCTTTTCGTCCGATGACAGTGAACATACGACAGAACAGGTCGCGCATTGAAAGCATTTTTTCAAAGAACCGCCTCCTAACCTCGCGACATCCCTTACAAATTCGATGTCGCTTTCTACCAAATTGTCAGCCATACATCACCTCTTCAAAAACTCTTGTACGGATTCGGCCCGAGCTCGGTGACCTTCGCCATAAAGTCGTCCATAATCCCCGGTATATTGTCGTAGTCCGAGATAGCGAGTTGAAGCACTTGCACCCTTTCAGGCTCGAGCACAAGCCTCTGCAGCACCTCTTTAAGATTTTCCATCCTTCTGTTGGCAAGCTCGCTCCCTTTTATAAAATGGCACTGGTAGTCCTCTCCGTACTTGCATCCTATGAGCATGATGCCATCTATGCCCCTCGAAAGCGCATCCGCTATCCATACGATATTGACGGAGCCAAGACACCGTACCGGTATAATCCTCACCTTGGGATTGAATACGGTACGGTTTATACCAGCTATATCAAAAGCCGGGTAAGCATCGTTCTCGCATGCGAGTACAAGTATTCTGAGTTTTTCTTCTTCTTCACCGGGTACCTCTATAGATTTAAGCATCGAAGACACAATATCCACCGAATAGTTCTCGAATGAAACAATCCTCTCAGGACATGCACCCATACAAACACCACATCTTCTGCACCTGTTTGGATTTGGTTTTGGTGAACCTTTCTCATCCTCATCAAGCGCTCCAAATGGACATTCCTCGGTACATCTTTTGCACTGTGTACATTTTTGCATAAAGAATATCGGGTATGAAAGGTCTCCGGCCCTCGGATGAACAGCAGAGCCTATGGATTCAAGTTCCACAGCCTGGATTGCTTTCAATGCCGCTCCCGTCGCATCATCCTTGCATGTTTTGCTCTCAGCCGGCTGTCTCACACACCCGGCCGCGTATATAGCTGTTCTCTGGGTCTCGTACGGGAAACATATAAAGTTGGAATCCGGAAACCCATACTTCAGCATTGGTAATTCCTTGCCCTGCCTGTATCGAAGGTTTAATATACTCGAATCTGTAGCAGGCACCATACCCGTTGCAAGTACGACCATGTCCGCCTTTATACTTATATCTTCACCGAGTAATGTATTTTTTACTTCAACGGTAAGAGATTTATCCGACGATCGATGAAGTAAAAAAACATCTCCCTTGGTAAGGAATATCCCATCATCCGCCTGCGTATCTTTATAGAAATTTTCGTATTGTCCAGGGGTACGCATGTCTTTATAAATTATGTAAACTTTCGCAGCCGGGTTACTGCTCCTTATGTATGATGCCTGTTTCAAAGACACAAGACAGCATACAGAGGAACAATAGGGAAGATGGTCCTTGTCCCTTGAGCCTACGCATTGCACAAACACAACAGATTTTACATCTTTATTATCCGACGGACGCTTAATCTTCCCCTTACCCTGGACAGCTATATCTTCCATTGTTATATTGTTAACCACATTCGGATACTTGCCAAAGCCAAGGCCGTCGACCTTACCGGCATCGTAGGGCTTCCAGCCAGTCGATACAACTATCGAACCCGCTCTTTCAACTATGGTCTTACCGCCTTGTTTTATCGATACATCAAACATGCCTGGCTGTCCTGCTATATTCTCTATCTCGGCAGAAGTGAGAAGTTTAATGTCAGGATGTTTTTTTACTTCATCGATCGTGTTTTCTATATCAACATCCTGTAATCCTTTATACGGAGGTTTTTGTGGGAGCTGCCTGTACCATCTGCGCATCCAGCCTCCGAGTACGGGGCTTTTTTCCACGAGTATGACCTTATATCCTGCCTTTGCAGACTCAATAGCCGATGTCATGCCGCTTATGCCTCCGCCAATAACAAGGAGCGTTTTGTTAATATTCTCTATATACGGTTTAGGCGGGCTTGCTTTCTTGGCCTTTGTAATCCCCATCCTTACGTAGTCTTCTGCAAGCATCTGGGTGTCCTCATCTTTGGGTACATGCGACCAGGCAACATGTTCCCTCAGATTAACCCTTTCTACGTAGACGGATGGGCCAAAAGAAAATGTATCGAAGTGAACCCTTGGAGAACAGGCGGAAACGACAACCGCGTTTACACCCTGTTCTTTAATGTCTTTTTTTATAAGCTCCACGCCTTCTGCATTACACAGATTTGAATGTTTAATACAAATCGGTATTTTTTGTTCTTCTTTAGCAACGGTCAGAAGTCGATCTACATCAACCGAATCACCAATATCACAGCCTGAACATATATATATACCCAATATTTTGTCCACGGCTTTATACCCCCACGATCGTCTGAATCGCTTTCAGCGCTGTTCCTGTTGCGTCCTGAATACAACTTGCTACGTCTGCTGGCTTCTTTGTACAGCCCGTCACATAGATTCCCGGCGATTGAAGGTCTGATACAGCGAAGCCAAACTCATCGTAAACAATGTCAGCCGGCATCTTTGCCTTTATGCCGTTCGGCACCATACCCGTCGCCAGTACCACCATATCAACCTTTCTGTAGACCTTTTTCCCAGAAAGGATATCCTCGGCCACGACCGTGAGTGCCTTCGTACCCTCGTCCTCGATTATCTTTGCGACCTTCCCCTTTATAAACGATATTTTCCTGTCGGTCTGGAGCTTTACATAGAAGTCCTCGAACCGGCCGGTCGCCCTTATATCGATATAGAATATAAATATGTCCGCATCCGGATACTGGCTCCTCACATAGGTAGCTTGCTTCATCGACGCGAGACAGCAAACGGATGAGCAGTAGGCCAGATGGTTTTCATCCCTCGAGCCTGCGCACTGGACAAAAGCGATGCTCTTGATCTCCTTTTTGTCGGATGGACTTAGTATCTTCCCTTTTGTGGGTCCGTTCGGTGCAGCAAGCCTTTCCATTTCGACGTTTCTTATAACATTCCTATAGATGCCGAATTTGAGATTATCTATCTTGATCGCATGGTAAGGCGACCATCCTGTTGCCAGGACAACGGAGCCGACGTTGATGGTAAGAGACTTTGGCTTCATGGAAAGCTCAATCGCATCGTACCTGCATGCTGCCACGCATTTCGAACACTGCTCCTTCAAGCAAACCGTATCGTCAATGACGTACCTCATGGGGAAGGCCATCTCGTGCGGCAGATAGATGGCCTTTGTTTTCCCCATACCATAATCGTAGTCGCTCTGCCTCTCGACAGGACAGGCGTCCGTACATTTGTTGCACGAAGTGCACTTTTCATTAACATACCTCGGTCCCATCCGTACCGTTACATCAAAATTGCCCGGTATGCCGGAGACGCCCTCAACCTCTGCAAGCGTAAAGTGTCGTATTCTGGGATTTACCCGTATTCTCCTGTAGTTGATCTCCACGCCGCACTGCGGAGGACAAAGCTTCGGGAAATATTGATTCATTTGGACCACCCTGCCTCCGAGCGAGGGGGCCTTCTCTATGAGGTATACCTCATAGCCTACTTCTGCAGCTTCTATGGCCGTTGTCATCCCGCTGATTCCTCCGCCGATGACGCACACACTTCTATTGCCAATACTCGTTGCCATACGCACCTGCTATCTATAGCTTTTTTATTATGCAGAAGCGGCGTGTCCGCTTCTGCATGGAAAATTTTACTCTACTATCTTTATTACCGGTTTCTTCGACATCTGCCAGTTGCCGGTCTGGGGGTCCCACCTCGAGTTCACGAACACCTTCCAGTTCGCTTCATCGATCTTGGGGAAGTCGGACCTGTACAGATACCCCGGATACCTTGTCTCTTCCCTGAACATCACATGCCTTAAATGGACCTCCGCCGTCCAGAGCCTGTGGTAGTTCTCCCACGCCCTCATGAGCTCGTGGAGGTTCTCTGCTCCAAGCTTTTCCGAGTCTTCCTTAAGGAAGGTCAGCAACTCGAGCCCCCTTTCAAGCATGGGCTTGTTGGTCGTATACCACATCGATGTCCCGCCTACATACTCATCCATAATCTTGTTCAGCCTGAACAGGAACATCTTCGGCCTTATATAGTTGGGATTGATGTTTGAATCGCTCGAGAGGCCCTTGAACTGTTCGAAAGTCTTCAGCGGTTTATACGTCCGCTCTTTCAAAGCGTCTATCTCCTTCGGGGCCACGCTCGGGGACCCGGGGTGGTCCTTTATATAGGCTATCGCGGACTTGCCGGCTATCCTGCCTTCTGTGCATGAGCCCGAGGAGAACTTATGGGCCGATGCCCCCACGCCGTCACCCGCCGTAAACAGCCCCTGTACCGTGCTCATACGGTTATAGCCCCACGTGTACTCTTTCGGCGCAATATCGGCAGGGCCGCTGACCCATGCACCTGCGCAAGATGCGTGCGAGCCGATAAAGTATGGCTCCGAGGCCATAATCTCTGACGGCTTTTCCTCGGGTGCTATGTTCTGCGATGCCCACAGGCCTGCCTGGGTTATCGTCATGTCAAGGAAGTCTTCCCATGCCTCCGACTCGAGCTCCTTCAGCCTCTTCTTCTTGTCTTTGTCGGTACCGGGCGTCGTATCCGTTATCTTTTTTATCGCCTCCTCTGTTCTCATATAAACAGGGCCCCTGCCTTCGCTGAGCTCTTTGATCATCTGATGGTTACGCAGCGGTGTCGGGACGGGTTTTGCACTCGCATAGGGCTCCCATTTCTTGATCTCCTCTGCCTGTGTCTGCAAATAGTCTTCTCCGAATGCGTTTGTAGCCCTGGACTTGAAGAGAAGGAACCATGCGCCTACGGGACCGTATCCGTCCTTAAACCGTGTAGGAATGAACCTGCTCTCCATCTGCGTCATTTCGGCACCGGCCTGCAGCATTGTCGCATAGCTGGAGCCGGAGTTCCATGGGGGGTACCATGCCCTTCCGAGTCCTTCGCCCGTCGACCTCGGTCTGAATATATGGACCGCTCCGCCTGCTGCGACGATGACGGCCTTCGCCTTGAATACGTAGAACTTGTTTTCCCTTACGCTGAATCCCACGGCCCCTGCTATCTTGTTGGGGTCTTTCTCGTCCCTGAGCAGGTTTACTATGAATACCCTCTCGTAGATGTTGTCCATACCGAGCGCATTCTTTGCTGCCTCTGCCACTATGACCTTGTAAGACTCGCCGTTTATCATGATCTGCCACCTGCCCTCGTGAATGTAGTTTCCCTTCTCGTCTTTCCATATGGGCAAGCCCCATTTTTCAAAGAGGTGGACCGTCGAGTCGACATGACGAGCTATATCGTAGACAAGGTCTTCCCGTACGGTGCCCATCTGATCGTTCCTTACATACTTGACAAAGTCCTCGGGCGTGTTTGCTCCGTCCTTTATACCGATGTACGTGTTTATGGCAGAAAGTCCCATTGCGACCGCTCCGCTCCTCTCCATTGCCGCCTTGTCCACAAGGGTCACTTTCAGACCGTTCTTCTTTGCCCAGTAAGACGCCTCAACAGCCGCACCGCACGCAGCCATACCGCCGCCAACGATCAAAAGATCCGTATTTACTTCCACCGTTTCAAAGTTATCCATACCTTCCTCCTTATTTCTTCGGTACCGAGAGCTGAGATAGACCCAATGAATCAGGCTCCGTTGCGAGCAAGGGGCTTCTCAGATCGTCCGTACCAGGCTTATATTCCGCATATGGCTTGGCTTCCCCTACAGCAGTTGTCCTGATCGGGAATTTGAACCTCTTGATTGTTCCGTTACGGAATTTTACTGTCCACATGATATTGTCCGAACCCCGCATAGGCGTTACACTGGCCCCCAGCGGTACAAAGTCCGCGTACCCTCTCACGTCGATTGCCTGCTGTGGGCACATCTTTACGCATGAGTAACATTCCCAGCACATTTCCGGCTCCCTGTTGTAGGCCTTCATCTTTTCTTTGTCCAAAACCATAAGGTCATTCGGACATATGTACTGACATGCTGTTGTCTTGAGTGCCTTGCAACCGTCGCATTTTTCCGTTATTACATAACTTGGCATACATTGACCTCCTTTTATTTTTACTTTTATTTCTTCTCCATCCCTATACCCTCGGACGCAGCGTGTGTCTTGATCTCCACCTTGTGCTCGAGGTGCGCATAATAGTCCTTCAGTATCTCCAGGACCTCGGGCCTGCTGAAGTCCTCCGACACCGGCTTCCCTTCCGACAATGACTTACGCAGTGCTGTTCCGCTCAAGAGGAGCCTGTCCTCCTTGCCGTGCGGACATGTCCTTGTCGAAGCCATGCCTCTGCACTTGTAGCAGTAGAATGTCCAGTCGATCTTGAACGGCTTGAGTTCCAGTGCGTCTTTGGGTATCTCGTCGAATATCTTCTGGGCGTCGAACGGCCCATAGTAGCTGCCGACACCCGCATGGTCCCTGCCCACGATAAGATGCGTGCATCCGAAGTTCTGTCTGAAGACGCCGTGCAGCAGCGCCTCGCGAGGGCCGGCGTACCGCATCTCCATGGGATATCCGCCCATCAAAACGGTGTTCTTCACAAAGTATTTGTCAACGAGCACATTGATACATTTTGTTCTTACATCTGCCGGTATATCTCCTTCTTTGAGCTTTCCGACGAGCTGGTGAATAAACACACCGTCAACGACCTCGATCGCTATCTTTGCGAGATATTCGTGGGATCTGTGCATAGGGTTCCTCAACTGGAGGGCCGCTATCGTCTTCCATCCCTTCTCTTCAAAGCGCTTTCGGCTCTCGGCCGGTCTCATATATATGTCGCTAAACTGTTTCGGATAATAGCCCTCGCTCAATACCTTCACCGGCCCGGCAAGGTTTACCTCCGCCTGCGCCATGACCTTTGCAACGCCGGGGTGCTCTGTGTCGTTTGTCCTGAAAATCTCCTTGCATTCATAGGCCTTATCAATGGAGTATTTTTCCTTTATTTTCATCGTCCCCATGATCTCGGACGTCTCATCGTCGACAAGGGCTACCTCGGAGCCGCCCTTCAGACCATCAGCAACAGACTTTTGTGCCGAAAGGGTTATTGGAATAGGCCAGAACAATCCATCTTTCGTCTTATATTCTGCACATACGCCTTTCCAGTCGTCGTGTCCCATAAATCCTTCAAGAGGGGTAAACGCCCCTATACCAAGCATAATAAGATCGGACGTTTCCCTGCTCGTCATCTTTACCTTGGGCAGGTCCTGGGCCTTCTTAAGCTCTTCCCCCCGTGCCTTCCCTTCCAGCAGAAGGGGTTTCAATACCGTAGAACCGTGCGGTGAAATCAATTTTCCCATCTTTGCCTCCTTTCTGTCCTATATTATGTATACAATATACAATATATTTATTTTGTGTCAAGTAAATTCTTGTTTTGCGGTCAGACCATGTTGGGAAGGGCCTGTTCAGGGGACGAAAAGTGCTCTATGGATGCGCGATAATGTCGAGCTCTACCCTTGCACCATTTGGTAGGGCGCTGACAAACACGGTCGTTCTCGCGGGTGGAGTGTCGTCGAAGTAGCTTGCATAAACCCCATTGAAGGCACCAAAGTCCCCTGTGTCGACCAGATACGCGGTCACTTTTACGATATGGCCCATATCCAGCCCCTGTTCCTCCAGTGCATCCTTGACAGAACCCAATATCGCCTCTGTCTGGAGCGCTATACCTCCCTTGACGACGACGCCGGTCGAAGGCTCCAACGCTATCTGGCCGGACAGGAACAGGAACCCGCGGCATTCGACCATCTGCGAGTAAGGGCCAACAGGGGCCGGCAGCTTATGGCTCACGATGCCGTGCCTCATGGAGCCTCTCCGGATAGTATCCTTTCCACGTTCGTGACGTCTTTTATCTTCGATATGCTGTTGACGACTTCCCGAAGCTGATGGATGTCTTTGACTGCGATCTCGAACATCAGTGTGGATTTCTGGTTCCTGTCGGGAGCTACGGACGCCCTTATTATGTTCACCCCGAGCGTCGAGATGGAGTTCGTTATGCCCGCGAGCAGGCCAGGCTTGTCCATGCCCGTCACCATGATCTTTACGGGCCTCAGTATGTTGCTCGCTGCATGCCATTCCGCCTCGATCTTGCGCTCCGGGTCTAGCTCGATCGTCTTTGGACAGCTCGCCGTGTGGATCGTTATGCCCCTACCCCTCGTTATAAAGCCGACGATGGAGTCCCCCACGATGGGGTTGCAGCAATGGGCAAACCTCACCAGTATATCGTCCATGCCCTTTATCTTTACCGCGGTCGATGACTTTCTCGCCACCAGCTTGAACAGCTTCGATATTGTACTGTCTGTCTGCGGTCTCTGCTCCTTGAGCTTGTCTATCGGGATCAGGTGCTTTATGGTCTGGAGCGGGGACAGTTTCCCGTATCCGATCTGCGAGTACAGGCTGTCTATGTTCTTCAAGTTTGCATCGGAGAGGTATTTGTGTATCTCGCTTGAGTTTACAAATTTTGAGAAATCGAGGTTGAACTTGGTGAATTCGCTCTCGAGCAGCTCCCTGCCTATCTTCCTGCTCTCTTCTCTTTCTTCCTTGCTGAGCCATTGTCTGATCTTTGCCTTCGTTTTCGACGCAGCGACGATCCTCAGCCAGTCCCTCGTAGGGTGTGCGGTCGGAGAGGTAATGACTTCGACCGTATCTCCGTTCCTGAGCTGCGTCTTGATGGGCACGATCTTGCCGTTTATCTTGGAGCTTGCACAGTGGTTGCCGACATCCGAGTGTATCGCATAGGCGAAGTCCAGCGGCGTTGCGCCGACAGGGAGCTCTATCACGTCACCCTTTGGCGTAAACACATAGACCTCGTCCGGGAACAGGTCAACTTTCACGAACTGCATGAAGGACTCCGGGTCTTTCAGGTCCTGCTGCCACTCTATGAGGTGCCGTATCCACCTGAAGGTTATGTCCTCCTTCGTCTCAAGCAGCTTGCCTTCCTTGTACTTCCAGTGTGCCGCTATGCCTTCCTCTGCGACGGTGTGCATGTCGCGCGTCCTTATCTGTATCTCGACCCTCTCGCCCTTAGGGCCTATTATCGTCGTATGGAGCGACTGGTACATGTTGGTCTTGGGCATGGCGATGTAGTCTTTGAATCTGTCCGGAACAGGCCTCCATGTCGTATGGATAATACCGAGTGCTTGGTAGCAGTCCTTTACGGCCTCCACGATTATCCTGAAGGCGGTGATGTCGTAGACCTGCTCAAAGTCGAGATTGGACTTTTCCATCTTCTGGTATATGCCGTAAAGGTGCTTGGGCCTTCCCGTTACCTCGGCCTTCAGTCCCTCTTTTGCGAGCGTCTCCGTGAGGATGTGTTCGACCTCGTGCACGTACCTTTCCCGCTCTTTCCGGCTCTTGGCGACCAGCTTCGAGAGACGGTAGTAAAACTCGGGCTTCGTGAAACGGAACGACAGGTCTTCGAGTTCAGACTTCAACCAGTAGATGCCCAGCCTGTGCGCGATGGGAGCGTATATGTCGAGCGTCTCTTTTGCGATGCTCTCCCTCTTCTCCTCCGGCATATGCTCGAGCGTCCTCATGTTGTTGAGTCTGTCCGCAAGCTTGATGATGATGACCCGTATGTCCTTCGCCATTGCGATAAGCATTTTGCGAAAGTTCTCTGCCTGTTTTGCGACTTCGGTATTGAAGGTGATGTTGCTTATCTTCGTTACACCTTCTACCATGTCGGCGACCTCTTTGCCGAACAGATCGGTAATCTCCTCGACGGTCGCCCATGTGTCTTCCACGGTGTCGTGGAGCAGGCCTGCGGCGATGGTAGGTACGTCCATCTTCAGGGACGCTAGTATCCCCGCAACCTCCATGGGGTGTATGAGGTAAGGCTCACCGGACATACGCACCTGTCCGTTGTGCACCTTGGCGGAAAAGACGTACGCCTTGTTTATCAGATCTAAATCGGCATCCGGGTTATAGGAAAGTATCTTCTCATGGATTTCATTTAGCCTGATCATAACCTATCTTCTGTGAGCGTCGTCCCACGCTCGCCGGCACAAAGATTATCTTTTTTTCTTGATATTGTCGACCGTGTACGGGATCTTGCCCGCGGCAATTTCTCTCAAAGCGAGCACTATCTCTCTGTTGTCGTCTTTGTTGTCGATAAGCGAATGCGCGCCTTTAATCAACTGCTTTGCCCTTTTCATGACGATCTGCGTCAGAATAAACCTATTATTGGTGATCTTGAGCGAATCTTCCACTGTTACCCTTGCCATTGTTACCTCTCCTTGCTTATTGCTATTTTAATATTCATATCTTCCGGTGTCAATGACGCGAATTCACAATGTCCTTCAAGACAAGCTCTATGTTCTCGGAGCCATTGAACACGTTGTTCCTGATATAATAAGCTATGTTTGCGTACTTTGGCAAGCTCTCTATGGATTCGACTGCATTGAACGATATGAGATCCATCACGGAATCGTCCTGCACCGCCTTGCACCTCACTACGTTGTTCTTCAGCATGACCGGGTCCGCAATCCTGACGTCGTGCGAGATGAATACTGGCTCCGTGTTGCCGGGCCCGTACGGCATCAGGAGCCCCAGATCATGGACGAACTTCTTCGTGATCTCCCTGAAGCTCAGTGCCGCGTCTATGCTCAGCGAGGGCACGAGCATGTCCTCGGTCAGCGTCGCGTCGAGCAGCCTGAAAAAGTCGCTCCTGAAGCCTTCCAGGTTCTCCGACTTTATCAGGAGCCCGGCGGCAAGCTTGTGGCCCCCGAACCCGACAAGGTACTCGCTGAGGGTCTTCAGGGCCTCGTAGATGTGGATCGGCTTTATGCTCCGTGCGGAGCCCTTTCCCATGCCGCTGTCCAGCGATATCAGGATCGTGGGCCTGTAGTAGACCTCGACAAGCTTGGAGGCCACGATGCCGATGACGCCGGGGTGCCACTCTTCGGACGCCAGCACTATCCCCTTGCTGCCCTGCATGGCCGGGTCTTTCTTTATAAGCTCCCTGGCGCTCTTGAATATTTTTTGTTCTATCTGCTGTCTGTCGGTATTGATCTTATCGAGCGTACTGGCGAGCTTGGCGGCAAGCAGCGGGTTGTCGGCGGTCAGGAGCTGTACGCCTATCGCGGGGTCGTCGAGCCTGCCCGCAGCGTTTATCCTCGGTGCGATCCTGAAGCTCACGTCCGATGCATGGAGCTCGTTGCCGTACAACGAGGAAATGTCTTTCAATGCCTTTATCCCAAACCTCTCGGACTCCTGGAGCACCCGTATCCCCGCGCTTATGAAGATCCTGTTCTCCCCGACGAGCGGGACGATGTCCGCAATCGTCCCCAGCGCCACGAGGTCGAGATAGTGCTTCAAGTTCGGCATCTCCATGTGGTCAAAGAACCCTTCTTTCTTCATCGTACTTCGCAGTGCCATCAGCAGATTAAAGGCCACGCCGACGCCCGCAATGACGCTGAGTTCCGCAATGCTGCTGTCCTTCGGGTCGAGTATGGCGTAGGCAGGGGGCCTTGTGTCCGGGATCTCGTGATGGTCCGCTATTATGGTGTCCATGTTGTTCTGTTTCGCAAAGCGTATTTCCTCGTTGTTCGATATGCCGCAGTCGAGCGTTATGAGAAGGCTGAATCCCCCGCTGACAAATTGTTTTATGCTGTTTACGTGGAGCCCGTACCCCTCGTCGAGCCTGCTCGGGATATGATAGCCTACGTTCGCGCCGACCGATTTCATATAGAGGTACACCACGGACACTGAAGATATGCCGTCGACGTCGTAGTCTCCATAGAGCATTATCTTCTCATGCTTTTTCAATGCCAGTATTATCCTGTCCACGGCCCGCTCCATCCCCTCTATGAGGAACGGCGAAGGCAGGTGCTGGAGGGTCGGATGCAGGAACCGGATCGCCTTCTCCGGGTCCGTTATCCCCCTGTTTATCAGTATGGTCGACAGGATGTCCGAAATCCCCGCCGTGCGTGACAGGTTCCTGACGACGTCCGCCGCAGGGCTATTTCTGTTCTCCCACCGTCTTGCCATCACTTTCTCTTTTGGAAGACCTTGCCCTTCTCTCCTATCCAGTCGACTACCACGGCACTCGCTATAAATACGGACGAGTATGTCCCGACAACGACGCCGATAAGCATGGCAAGGGAGAAATCATGCAGGACCGATCCCCCCATCAGGTACATGGCAAGCACTACCAAAAAGACCGTCAGCGAGGTTATGATCGTCCTGCTGAGCACCTCATTTATGCTCCTGTTGAACAGCTCTATGTTCGTCTCGTTCTTTCTCGTCCTGAGCCTCTCCCTGATCCTGTCGAACACGACGACGGTGTCCGTGAGCGAGTAGCCCGCAAGGGTAAGGAGCGCGGTGACGACGAGCAGCGTTATCTCCTTGTCGAGCAGGTAGAATACGCCGAGCACAACGAGCACGTCGTGTGCGGTCGCTATCGTCGCTGCGACGCCGAATTTGAATTCGAACCGCCACGCTATGTAGACGATGATGGCGATCAACGAGAATATGATGGCCCAGAGGGCGTTCTTCTGGAGGTCCTTGCCGACGACGGGGCCTATCTCGTTCGTACTCTCGACCTCGAAGCTGTTGTCCGGAAACGAGGCCTTCAGCGTGGATATGATATCGTCCGCCACGTTCTCATGCAGGCCCTTCATGTTCTTGACGTCTATCAGGAACTCGTTCAGCCTCGGTAGCTCCTGGATCTCCGGGCCCGGTATGTCCGTCTTCTTCAAGACCTTCCTTATATCCGAGATGGCGGTGGGCTTCGAGAACTTCACTTGCACGGAGGTCCCGCCCCCGAAGTCGATCCCGAGGTTCGCCTTTCCCCTGCCTATCTGGACAGACGCGATTACACCTACCATGACCAGCACGCCCGATATGACGTAGGTGTACCGCCTCATCTCCATGAAATGGATACTGTGTCTGCCGATGAACTCGAGGAACCTCAGCCGTGCCAGCCTTACCTTTGAGTTCAGGTAATCGAAGAACGCCCTGGTCGCGAAGAGCCCGGTAAAGAGGTTCAGCGTAACGCCTATGCTAAGCGTCACCGCAAAGCCCTTGATAGGGCCGGTCCCGAATATGTACAGGATAATGGCCGTTATCAGGGTCGTTATATGGGAGTCTATGATCGTGTAGAAGGCCTTGTCGTACCCTGCATCCACGGCCGTCCGTACGGGCTTACCGAGCTTCAGCTCCTCCCGTGTCCTCTCGAAGTTCAGCACGTTGGTGTCCACAGCCATACCGATGGACAGGATAATACCCGCGATGCCCGGCAGGGTTAAGGTCGCACCGAACAATGCCAGTATCGCCAGAAGCATAATGACGTTGATGATCAAACCTATATCGGCTATGACACCGGCGATCATGTAATACAAGAGCATAAATACAACAACGAATATTCCGCCCGCAACTGCCGCAGTCATACCCTCCCGTATGGAATCCGAACCCAGGGTAGGACCGACGACGTTCTTCATGAGTATCCTGACGGGTGCGGGCAGGGCGCCGGCCCTCAGCACTATCGCAAGGTCCTTTGCCTCATTCTCGGTAAAATTGCCGCTGATCTGGGCTATGCCGCCGCTGATCCGCTCACGTATGACGGGCGCCGAGTAGACTATGTTATCGAGGACGATCGCCAGCCTCTGTCCTACATGTGTGGCCGTCAGTTGATCGAACAGCCTCGCGCCCCTCGAATTGAAGCGTATCGAGACATACGGCTGATTGTACTCTCCCCCTATCTGCATCCGTGCGTCCGTGAGCATGTCCCCCGTCATGGAGACGTCCTTGTCCAGCACGTACGTCTGATATGTCGTGATGTTGGTATTGGTGTCCTTGTTTACCTGATACCCGATCGTATACTGGGGCGGGACCTTGCCCGCGAGGAACTGCTCGAGCTTGCCCTTATCGTACGCCCAGAGGTACGGGCTGTTGACGGATCCCCCGTTCGACAGGGCGACGGGGCTCGTCCCTGCAAAGACCCCGTCCGGCAGGGCCTTGGTGTCCTTGACGAGTTCAGTCAGAAAGGGGGGGGCCTCGTCGACGAGCATGAACTCGAGCTGTGCGGTCTTGCCTATGACCTTTATGGCCCTTTCTGGATCTTTGATGCCGGGCAGTTCCACCACGATCTGCTCATTGCCCTGCGGCTGTATGATCGGCTCCGCAACGCCGAACTGGTCCACGCGGTTCCTTATATTCTCCACCGCCTGGTCCAGTATGTGCCCCTTCATATAGGAGAGCTCCGAGCCCGTTAATGCCAGTACGAAGGACGGCGGCCTGGACTCGTCCAGCTTCTGGAGGTCCGGGAAGTCATCCTTCAAAACGCTCAAAAAACTGTCCGTGTCGCCTATGTGTGCGAGTACGACGTCGATCTCGCCCGATGTGGTGACGGAGACCGACTGTGCAGGGATCTTTTTGTTGTCGATGGCCTCTTTCAGCTCGTGCGCCTTCCGAGTCAGGTCGTCCTTTACAGCCTTATCGAGGTCGACGCCGAACACGAGGTATGTGCCCCCTTTCAGATCGAGCCCCAGGTTCAGCTTGGCAGACGGGAGCAGGCTTTTCCACCATCCAGGCAGTTCGTTCATGAACGAAGGCAGCACTATGAAGACGGACACGACCGTCAGCAGCCCCACGAGTATCAGCCTCCACACTATGTTTTTCCGCATTGTAGCTCCTTTAAATTAATTTTACGTTGTTTATGAACATCGAGAACTTCGTCCCGAGATACTCAGCCGCCTTCTTGCACAGGAGCATCCTCGTCAGGAATATCTCGAAGTATTCGACGACCTCGGATATCTCGGTATCGATCTCCAGGCCCAGTACGATCTCCTTTTTCCCCGAATCGACCTCGAGCTTGGACTGGGTCACCGCATAGTTGACCCTGTCATGGATATCGAACGATATGAAGTTCCTGTTCCGCACGCGCGTCCTGTGGACGTCGGCCTTGTCCGCTATGATGATCGCGGCCGTGACCACGTTCGTAATCTCCACGTTATCTTCCTCGTGGTTGCCGATCGCGCCCATGACGACGGCGGTGTCTTCGATGCCGAAGCCGTTGTGCTCGAGTATCTCCTTTGCAACGAAGGCGCTGAACACATTGTGGCTCGCACGGCCTATGAAGTTGCCGATGTCGTGAAGGTAGCCAGCCGTGCTCGCGAGCAGGACGCTCTTCTCCGGAAAGCCCAGTCTCTCGAGTATGTACCCGGACCTCTGCGAAACGAACAGGGCATGCCTCCTGCCGTGCTCCGTATATCCTATCTGCTCGAGGTGACGGTCCGCCATATCTATGTACACGGCGGTCCTTGGATCATCCATGACCTGCTGAAGGACTTTGCTGTCCGGGACGTTCATCGGTGCGTTACTTGCCCGTATTCCCGACCTTCTCCGCGGATACAGGCTGGCTCTGCGCCGTATAGCCGGATACGTGGGCCTTCTCTATCTTTACCTTTACGCCCTCGGCGATCTCGAGCGTGATCGCATTGTTTGAAACGCCTGCAATCTTGCCGTAGAGACCGCTCGAGGTGATGACCTCATCGCCCTTTTTCAGGTTCGAGACGAACTCCTGGTGCTTTTTCATCTTCTTCTGCTGGGGCCTTATCAGCAGCAGCCAGAAGATGGCGAAGATTATGATCAGGGGCAGAAACATCCCCATCAGTCCGGACATACCCCCCCCCCGCGGCACCGGTAGTGCCGGTCTGGCCCATCGTCCCCATCGCATACGCAATCGTATTCATTCTATTCTCCTTTTATTTTTATCTCGTTTTAAGGCCCTGCCCTGTATGGTAAGTAACTAAAAGGGAACCTTCATCCCTTCTTTACGGCAGGTCGAAGCCACGGTTGCTTCTCACCATGCCTGTTTGTAAACTAAATGAACTGCATGCCATTGTCAAATTAAAGCGTACCCCCTTCGCCCGTATTTGAAAAACCGCACACAGTGTGTTACGTGTGTCCTGTAATGGAACGCTCTATCGAGATGTTTAAGACCTACCTCAGCGTGGAGAAGGCCGCGTCACGCAATACCATCGATGCCTACCTCTCCGACATAGGGCAGTTCTCTCTGTTCTTGGACGGCCTGCGTCCTTCGAGGTCCATCGAGTCCGCGGGCATCCTCGAGCTGAGGGGCTTCGTCGCCTCGCTCCTGAAGACGGACAAAAAAAGCTCCGTCGGGCGTAAGATCGCCGCACTGAAGACCTTCTACAAGTTTCTGCTCAGGGAGCACATCGTCGAAATGAACCCTGCCGGGCTCATATCCATACCGAAGAAAGACCGGATGCTGCCGGGTTTCCTAAACATCGACGAGACCTTCGGACTGCTTGAGCTGCCCGATGCGGACAGCGTGTTCGGCCTGAGGGACAGGGCGATGCTCGAGCTGTTCTACGCAAGCGGGCTGAGGGTCTCGGAGCTTGCCGGACTGGATATCGAGAATATCGACATTACTATAGGGTATGTGAGGGTCATCGGGAAAGGCCGGAAAGAGCGGGTAGTGCCTGTCAACAGCAAGGCACTGCAAGCCATCACGGAGTATCTGGAGACGAGAAAAAGCGCCTTCGGGAATGACGGGTGGAAGGCGCTTTTCGTAAACAGGTACGGGAAGAGGATCACCAGAAGGGCGATTGGATTGATTGTAAAAAAGTATATGATACAGTCGGGCATCAGCAAGCACATAAGCCCGCACTCCCTGAGGCATACCTTCGCGACGCACCTGCTGGACGCCGGCGCGGACCTGAGGCTCATCCAGGAGTTCCTCGGACACGCAAGCATATCGACGACGCAGGTCTACACCCACACGAGCACGGACAGGCTGATGAAGGTCTACGATGACGCCCACCCTAGGGCGCACAAGAAAGACCGCTGACTTTTAATTATTACATGTTATTTTATAATGAAACTTTAATAATGCATGTATAAGAGAAAACAAAGCCTGACCAATACTGCCGTGGAACATATTTCTGAAGAGACTCTGGTCCGGCGAAATAATCCGATGAGCAATTGGATTCATCCCCACCCAAGCTTGCTCTTTCTGATCGGGTCTGCTATACAAATTTCTCATGGACAACCAACTTCCCAAACCTGCCTGTACTTCTGTATCATCCCTTACACGGGCACAGGGTGCTAAGGCGCCGGGTTGGGTGAAAAGCGTGCGTTCCATTCTTTTTGCCGTCATTCCTGTGGAGACAGGAATCCATTCCCAATTTTTCCTCTATCAAGTGGGGGTCAAGGGTTGTGTGATATGAATTACCGCCTCCTTCATGAAGTATCCGAATCTAATAAAAGGATTGGAAAGAAACCGGGATTCTTTTATACCGCGTCAACAGCTACCCTCCTATCAACCCGGAAAATGGAGTAAATATGCCACTTTTTTATAAAGAAAATGAAACTCTGTCTCTTATTACAGGAACCAAGTTTAAAAATGAAAAGGAACTGCAATCTCTTGTTGAAAGAAACTTAGGAGTTATTTTCAATTGTAAATTTGTCGCCTCAGAATTCTCTACAGGACCAATTCATGCAGGGAGAATCGATACTCTGGCATTATCAGAAGACAACAACCCTGTTCTTATAGAGTATAAAGTGGTGGAGTCGTCTGAACTTATCAATCAAAGTTTGTTCTACCTATCATGGATCAAAGATCACAAAGGTGACTTTCAAGTGGCTGTCGACAAGACTCTTAGGAAGAAAACCGAAATTGATTGGGGCGATATTAGAGTGATCTGTATTGCACCCGGTTATAAAAAATATGATTTACACGCGGTTCAAATGATGGGAGCAAATATAGAGCTATGGGAATACAAACTGTTTGAAAATGGTTCATTCTATTTAGATGAAGTTTTTAGAAGATCATCATATGTAACTGAAGCAATACCATTCAATAATGAAAACAAAAACCCAGTTATGATTGCAGCAGGTAAGAAGGCTGCTGTAACACGCAAAACAGGAACATACACGTTCGAAAAACATTTACAAAGAGCTAAAGGAAAACTGAAAGAGATAGTTTTATTGTTGCAAAGCTATATATTAGAAATTGATAATTCAATTAAAGAAACTCCTAAGAAATTTTATGTCGCTTACAAGGTTACCCAGAATTTTGTCTGCATAGAAGTGAAAAAGAACAAGGTGATTCTATTCTTAAAAATCAATCCTGATACTATAAAAGACGCTCCAACAAATTCCAGAGATATGAGGAATATCGGTCATTACGGTACCGGTGACTTTGAATTAGCAATTAAAACAGAAGAAGACTTTGAGCAATCAAAGAAGTTCATACTTTTAGCATATAAGAATATTGGAGGCTAAGGTGGAAACAGGCTTCGCAGTATTTGAGAATAGCATTCAAATTATGATAACAATATGACAACCACTTTTTTGCAATCTGAGCTTTGGTATCAAATCGGCAGCCTCGCTAAAAAAGCAAAGAGGAAACATATTGCCGTTGCATATTTGGGCAGTGGAGCAAGTAAACTCATTCCTCTTGGCAAGGGCGATACCCTTGTTCTCGATATGAGCTTTCAAGCAGTAAAAGCAGGTCAAACGAATCCCTATGAGGTTGGGAAGTACCTTAAAGCGGGAGTACAAGTCTTCAACTGTGCGAATCTTCATGCCAAAGTTTATATTTTTGATAGATCTGCAATCATTAGCTCCTCAAATCTGTCCAACCATTCGCAAGAGACACTTGTTGAAGCTGGTATTGCTACCAATGATCCAGCCGTTTTGAAAACTGCTCGTGAATTTGTCAAAACCATTCAAGTCGAAATAATCACTCCTGAGTACCTCAAACAATGCAAACAAGTTTATAACCCTCCTCGCTTTGAATATGGACATCTTCACAAACAAAAGACAAAGAAAATCCATCCCACATACTCAAAGTTGTGGATTATTGGATTATCCGATGCCGACTTCTCCGAACAAGAGAATCTCATATCTGAGCAAGAGTCTCGAAAGGCGCTCAGAGAAGTAAAAGATTCACATAAACATGAAATCGGTGTTTTTAGATTGATAGGCGCCCCACATTTTAGCAGCTTCGCACGCAAAGGTGACTTAGTAGTTCAGCTATATAAAAGCAAAGCTTATCCGCCAGCTCGTATTATTCGAATAGCTAAGTATCGGTTGCCGCATCGTAAACAGAAACGGTTGCTAATTTTTGTCGAAGATGAGAAGAAACCAAAACTCTTCTCGTGGTCCAAATTTAAAAAGAATTTATCTGGTTTCGGGTTGACTAGGTTGGCACAAAAAAGTGTCCGAGAAATAAAATCAGCAGCTGCCTCTCACGCGATATTAGGAATGTGGAATTGAACAAAGCACCAACACCCCATTTCAATTTTGCAATACGATTTGTAAGGAGTAAACATGCCGAAATATAAAGATACAAAGCTCATGTCACTGGACAGACGGATAACTATGGGAGAAGATACAAAATGAACGTTATGGGGAGGCAAGAACATGATTAAAAAGATACATATAAAAAACTATAAAAGTTTAAAAGACGTAGATCTGGAACTGAACAAGGTGAATGTGTTGGTAGGTCCGAACATGTCCGGGAAAAGCAGCCTCCTCGACTGTTTTAAATTCTTATCCAATATATGTAACCTTGCGTATGGTGTAAATGGCGCCCTTAATATTAGAGGGGGATTTGCAGAAATCGTCTGGAAAGGCGAAGAGAGCGGTCCAATTTCATTTAGCGTAACCGTAGAGCTTGCACCGGACGAATATGAATATGAGCTTTCCATAAATGGGAACCCGGCAACTGGTACGTTCTCGGTTGAAAGAGAAGATTTGAAGGTCAAAACAGGCGATAAGGCCTTCCCGTTAATCGATATTACAAATGGTCAGGGTAAGGTCATGCATAAGGACGGCCGGGATGCGTTCGGCTTGCCGGGAAATAATGCATCGATACTTCAATTTGTTGTGCCCGGCTGGGAAGGAATGAGCTTTAAAGATTATATTAAAAGCTGGAATTTCTACAATTTTATGACAATCGACATGAAGCTGCCAAACAGCGCTACGTCCCAGCCATTTCTGGTTGAAGACGGCAGTAATTTCTCGAGCTGGTTTATGACATTACAAACAACGTATCCCACAGAATTCAGCATGATAAAACAGGTTGTTCGTGATGTGCTTCCGGACATAGAAGAGATTTTAACGCCGCCAACTCAGACGGGTACAACGCATATGATCACAAGGGAGAAATATCTTAAACGGTCTGTGCTTCTTCCCCACATGTCTGATGGTGAGATTCTATTCCTGGCGTTGTTATCTCTGATTTTTGCCCCTGCCCAACTCAGGGCGTCTTTGCTTGGTTTTGAGGAACTGGAGAACCACCTGCACCCGAGACTATTCGAGGTTTTTGTGGAGCTATTAAGTCAAAGACAGAGAGAACTGGGTACACAGGCGCCGCAAATTATTATAACGACACATTCTCCCTATCTGGTAGACAGATTCAAACTTGACGATATAGTTGTCATCGAAAAACGCAACGGGGCGACACAATGCACACGGCCTGCTTCAAAAACTTATCTCAAGAAGCTCTTGGAGCGTGAAGAGCTCGGGCTTGGGGATCTGTTGTATTCCGGCGCACTTGGTAATGATAAATGACGGCCTACGGCATAGTAGTCGAAGGCGTCTATGACGTGGCAGCGCTCGAGGAACTCATAAAAAAATGCCTATCACCCGACGTCGACATAATCGCCCGTCCAACAAACGGTGTGGCAAATTTAATGAAGTTTTTTTCGGCTCATCTTGAAGATTTTCGACATGCAAAACGAGGTGGCCCTGTAGATAAAGCTTTGGTAATTCGCGATGCAGACGGTAAAGATCCTAAAAAGTTAGAAAGTGAGATGAACTCCAAAATTACAAACAGAAATTATCCCTTTGAAGTTAAATTTGCCTTTGCCGTTCAAGAACTGGAAGCGTGGCTTCTCGCCGATGAAAAGGCAATCTCTCAGGTTACGCAGTCCCGTTCAAGGAAGACTGTACCAAGGGTGAATGAAGCCATAGAGAAAATCGCTCGCCCTAAAGAAAAGCTTGAAGATATACTTTCGCGTGCCGATGTTCGCTATACGGACGCTGTAGCACGAGAAATTGCAAAAGCAGCGGACATAGCCACACTAAAACACCGCTGTCCGAAGTTTAAAGAATTTTATCAAGCAGTTTTAGATTGTTAATTTTATGCACAATGAGAAGAAAGCAAAGGCAACTGTCAATCCGGCTGGTGGGAAAAGCTTAAAAATAGCTTGTAATCACCTTTAAACTCTCTTATAGCGAAAAAGCTTACCCCTAAGTAGGAATATGAGCCTTGATATTGGATACGTGCTGCAATATATTGAGTAAGATATCAATGAGAGGAGATACCATGTTTCACGGGACCACAATTATAGCGGTGAGGCACAACGGCAAGGTCGTGATGGCAGGGGACGGCCAGGTAACGATGGGCGACACGATCATGAAGCACACCGCAAAGAAGGTAAGAAGGCTGTACAACGACACGGTGCTCGTAGGCTTTGCTGGCTCCACCGCAGACGCGTTCACGCTGTTCAACAGGTTCGAGTCCAAGCTGGAGGAGTTCAGGGGCAACCTCATGAAGGCCGCGGTCCAGCTTGCAAAGGACTGGAGGACCGACAGGATCCTGCGGAGGCTCGAGGCACTCCTCATCGCTGCGGACAAATCATCGTCCCTCCTGCTGTCCGGCACCGGAGACGTCATCGAGCCGGACGAGAGTATCATCGCAATAGGTTCCGGGGGCAGCTATGCGCTCGCGGCGGCGAAGGCGCTGGTAAACTTCTCCAATCTCGACGCAAGGGCCATAGCAGAGAACGCAATGAAGATAGCGGCTGATATATGCATCTATACGAACAGCACTATTACGCTCGAGGAACTGTAAAGGGGTAAAAGAAGATGAGGAAAACAAGGAACGCCGCCGATCAGATCGAAAAGACAGAACAGATCGAGATGAGCGATACGCTCATGCCCGTTGCCATAGTCAGGGAGCTCGACAGGTACATAGTCGGACAGAAAGACGCAAAGAAAATGGTCGCCATAGCCCTGAGGAACAGGTGGCGCAGACAGCACGTACCGGCCGAGATACGGGACGAGATAGCGCCGAAGAACATCATCATGATAGGGCCGACCGGCATCGGCAAGACGGAGATCGCACGGAGGCTTGCGAGGCTTGCGCAGGCGCCCTTCATAAAGGTGGAGGCCTCGAAGTACACGGAGGTTGGTTACGTGGGAAGGGACGTGGAGTCCATTATACGGGACATCGTCGAGATTTCAGTCAAGATGGTCAGGGAAGAGGAGGAGGACAAGCTCCTGCCCAAAGCCGAGGAGCTCACGGAAGAGCGGCTCCTGGACCTGCTACTCCCGATAAAGAAAAGGCCCGTGAACATCAAGCAGCCGGAGGGAGAGCACAGGGCGCTCGAGGTCGTCGAGGACACGAAGAGTACACGGGAGAAGTTCAGGATCATGCTGAGGGACGGCAAGTTCGACAATAGGTATATAGAGATGGACATCCAGTATATGCCGATGCCTGTTATCGAGGTATTCTCGGGCATGGGGAGCGAGGAGATGGAGTTCAATCTGAGGGAGATGTTCGAAACCATGCTTCCGAAGAAGACGAAGAAGAAGAAGATAAAGGTAAGCGAGGCACGGGAGATCATCATCCAGCAGGAGATCGAGAAGCTCGTGGACATGGACAAGGTCGTCAAGGCAGCGACAAAGAAGGTGGAGGAGTCCGGCATCGTGTTCGTGGACGAGATAGACAAGATAGCGAGCAAGGACTCAGGTTACGGTCCGGACGTGTCCAGGGAGGGTGTACAGAGGGACCTGCTCCCGCTGATCGAGGGCACGACGGTCATGACGAAGTACGGCATGGTGAGGACCGATCACATGCTCTTCATAGCCGCCGGCGCCTTCCACGTCAGCAAGCCCTCGGACCTCATCCCTGAACTGCAGGGCAGGTTTCCCATACGGGTGGAGCTCGAGCCCCTGACAAAGGAGGACTTCGTACAGATACTCACCGAGCCGGACAACGCATTGACGAAGCAGTACATCGAGCTGCTGAAGACGGAGAACGTAGAGCTCTCCTTTACGAAGGACGCGGTGGAGAAGATAGCGGAGATAGCGAGCGTAAGCAACGACAGGCTCGAGAACATCGGCGCACGGAGGCTGCACACCGTCATGGAGAGGCTCCTCGAGGACATCTCGTTCGATACCGCGAAGTACAGGAGCACCCGGATCGCCATAGACGAGAAATACGTGGCAGAGAAGCTCAACCCGATCCTCAAGAACGAAGACCTCAGCAAATACATCCTATAGGAGAGCATGGAAAAATACATCCAAAAAGCATCGGTCCTGATAGAGGCCCTGCCGTACATAAAGCAGTTCTACGGCAAGACCTTCGTGTTCAAGCTGGGAGGGCATGCGATGCTCGACGAGCAGCTGAAAGAGAACTTCGCACGGGACATTATCCTGCTCTGGTACATAGGGCTCAAGCCCATCATAGTCCACGGCGGGGGCCCACAGATAGACGACCTTCTGAAGCAGCTCGGCAAGGAGAGCAGGTTCGTGAACGGTCTCCGGGTAACGGACAGCACAACTATGGACGTCGTGGAGATGGTGCTCGTCGGTAAGATAAACAAAGGTATCGTCGGTCTGATAAACCATCTCGGGGGAAAGGCCGTGGGCATAAGCGGGAAGGACGGCAAGCTCATGGTCGCCAGAAAGATAGAGGTGCAGGGAGACAGCGGTGCAAGCCCGGACGTGGACATGGGCAGGACCGGAGACATAATAAACACGGACACCAAGCTCATCAGAACGCTGGAGATCAACCATTTCATACCCGTCATAGCTCCCGTTGCCGTCGGAGACGACGGGGAGGCGTTCAATGTGAATGCTGATATCGCCGCTGCGAAGATAGCAGCGTCATTGAAGGCGGAGAAGCTCATCCTGCTGACGGACGTGGAGGGTGTCCTTGACAGCCGCGGCAGGCTGCTGTCGGACATAAAATCCGGCGAGGTGGACAGACTCATACGCTCCGGCGTGATCACAGGGGGCATGATACCCAAAGTGACGTACGCGTTCGAGGCGATAGCGCACGGCGTAAAGAAATGCCATATCATCGACGGAAGGATCCCCCATTCGATCCTGCTGGAGATCTTCACGCCGGAGGGCGTGGGCACCGAGATAGTTTAGCCCGGAAGACGTCCGAGCTCGTACATGGCGATGCCCGCGGACACCGATGCGTTCAGGGACGCCGGATGACCGGACATGGGTATCGAAACGACATAATCGCACACATCCATCACCGGTCTTCTTACGCCGCTGCCCTCGCTACCAACAATAAGGACGACCCCAGCCCTCGCGTCCACGTCGCTGAACCGATCCTTCCCGTCCATATCGAGCGATACCGCCGTCAGACCTCCTGCCTTCAAAGCGTCTATCTCGGAGCGCAGGTTGGAGACCATCGCTATCCTGACGAACTCCGTCGCACCGCTCGACGCCTTTACGACCGACGGGGTTATGCCCGCGGAGCGTCTCTTTGTCAGCACCACGCCGTGAAGGCCGAGGCACGATGCCGTCCGTACGATCGCACCGGTGTTGTGGGGGTCCTGTACCTCGTCGAGTGCTATAAGAAAGGGCCGTACACAGCGCTCCGATGCGGCATCGAGCATGGACTGGATATCCGAGTATGGGTAAGTCTCAAACACGCCTGCAATGCCCTGATGGCTGCTCGTCGAGGTGATCGCAAAAAGCTCCTGCCTTGTAGCGGTGCTGACCGGTACGCCCAGCTCTCCGGCAAGGCGTCGCACCACGTCCTCGTACCTGTCGTTCCTCGAGCCGGATATATAGAGCCTGAGGGCCCTTCTCTTCCGTGCGGTCAGCGCCTCAATTACGGGATTGATGCCGTAGATTACGTCCGTGGACCTATGCTCCATCGTCCCTCCGGAACAGCAGATGTCCCATGCCGGCCAGAAGTGCCGGCAATAATAAGAACACGAGCGCATCGTCCATGCCGGACGTGCCGTGCGACATGCTGCACGAAATCCCCCTGTCCGGGAAAAGCCTGCCCTGCACCGGCCTTCTGGGCACGCCGCCAGATATGACAAGCGCGTAGGGCTGATCGCCCGCAGGCAGGGCGCCTTCCGGGACATTGTGTCCCTTGACGGTCAGCCTGTATATGCCCGTTACGGGGTCCTGTATCTCTACCTGCTGTACATTGTTTACGAGGTCCGGACGGTCCATCCCGTTGGGATAGTACGTCCTCCCTGCCGGTCCTACGACCGACATCTCGAGCTGGTTGACGATGTCGGTGCTTGCGCCGGGCGATGCCGGATAGTCCGTCCATACCAGCGTGGCCACGAGCGGGTCATGGTCGAGCACCTCGAAGTCAAGGGCCCTCTGTCCTGTCGTCGTCATGCCGCTGCCGACCGGGTAGTCGAAGGTGTGTATACGCCAGTCGCCTGAAGGCACCAGCAGCCTGCTCAGGTCCACCCTGCCCCAGCCCTCGACGCCGTTGGGTCTCCGGGGCACCTCGAGATATCTGCCGGTGCCGTACTGTCCCGGGTACATATCATGGGCCGTATTGATCAGCACGGCCTTCATCAATGCCGCGGACGGGTCGGTAATTCCCTGCGACGCAAGCCACTGCCTTACGATGGCCGCACTGCCCGCAGCGACCGGCGTCGCCATACTCGTCCCCCCGAGAAACATATAGCGCTGGTCCTCGATCGACGTGGCCGTTACTCCCCAGAATGACTGCGAGCCCCAGCCGTCGGTGACGGTGCTGATCGAGACGTCGTCTATCATCGCATAGTCCGCAGGCGAGGACGACGACAGGGTGAACCTCAGCCCGAACCCGCTCAGATTGTCCGCGCTGGTATCGGTAAAATAGGACAGCAGCTCATAGCTCCTGTCCTGCCAGCCGGCGGTGTCCGTGAACGTGTCCACGGTGATCCATGCGCCGGACGGGAAGGATCGGTTCAGCGACGTGGACGCGAGGGCTGGGGTCGTCCTTATTGTTGGTAGCGAGGGCAGCGGCGTAAGAAGACCGGTGATGGATGTGTGCGATTATGT
>JAMCVD010000110.1 GCA_023381995.1 Deltaproteobacteria bacterium | reverse complement strand
ATGTAATAAAGGGTGTCTGTATCTGTATCGTTCAAAAGATATTGTCGAGAGGGCATTTGACAATATGAAGAATGAACTGGATATGAAACGATTACGCATCCACTCGGAGTTGGCGATGGGGGGGCGGACCTTTATGGCGTTTATTGGTTTGATTCTCCATTCATGGATCGACAAGACTATGAAAACAACCGATCTGTACAAGCGATATACTCAGGAAGAGGTAATGAGCGAACTGAAGCGTTTAAAGGTCGTAGAGCTATCAGACAATAGGAAAATACTGACCGAGATTTCTAAGAACCAAAGGTATCTGTTTAAACTGTTTCATATCCCTGAACCATCGCAATCCTTGTTATAATTCGCCGGGACTTTAGGTACTATTTGATCGCTTATGCTCTGGCACATAATCATGTGGTTGTCACTCATGAGGTTGCAAGTGACGGGGTACGACAGGTAAAGATTCCCAATGTTTGAATTGGTGTGAATGTCAGATGCATGACACCCTTTGCGATGCTGCGCTCGGAAAGAGCACGCTTTGTTTTGGGTGATTCTGAAGGCAGGGTCTGATGCCGGATCAACACACTGAACGCGCCTTTGAAACCGCCATCGAATATCACCTGACCACATCAGGCGGATATATAAAGGGTGACCCTGAGACCTTTGACCCGGAGAGAGGCATCTTTCCCAGGGATGTAATTGCTTTTATAAAGAAGACACAGCCCAAGGAATGGGAGTACCTCTCCAACCTTCAGAAGGAGAAGACAAAGGAAACTTTGTTGGATGATCTCTGCCGGGCGTTGAACTCTGAACATGAGGGATGCCTTTCTGTGCTGCGTCACGGGTTCAAATGCTTCGGCAAGTTTTTTCACACCGCTTACTTCGCGCCGGCGAGTGGCATGAACCCGGAAACACAGCGCCTCTACGCCGCTAATAAGCTCACCATCACGCGTCAACTGCGCTACTCTAACCGTCATGCAAATACCCTCGACGTTACATTGGCCATCAACGGAATTCCCGTCGCCACGATAGAACTCAAGAATCCCATGACCGGTCAGATTTGGCGAAATGCCATCGAACAGTATAAAAACGACCGCGACCCCGCAGACCTCATATTTCAGTTCAAGAAGCGGGCATTAGTCCATTTCGCCGTGGACACGGACGAGGTTTACATGACCACCCGCCTGTCTGGCAGAAACACGCATTTTCTGCCCTTTAACAAAGGCTATGCAGGAGGCAAGGGCAATCCCGACAATTATGCAGGCTATAAGACTGCATATCTGTGGGAAGAAGTTTTAGAACGGCACAGTTTTCTGGATATTCTGGCGAGGTTCATTAATCTTCAGGTTGAAGAAAAGAAACTCGGTGAAAAAAAGATAAAACAAGAGAAGATGATATTTCCTCGTTATCATCAACTTGACTGTGTCCGCACACTCATTGCAGATGCACACGGGCGAGGCACCGGAACTAACTACTTAATCCAGCACTCTGCTGGAAGCGGCAAGTCGAATTCCATAGCATGGCTGGCACATCGACTTTCAAGTCTTCATAACGATAAAGATGAAAAGGTCTTCGATTCGGTCATCGTCGTCACCGATCGCGTTGTCCTCGACCAGCAGCTTCAGAACACGATCTACCAGTTCGAGCATAAGCAAGGCGTAGTACAAAAGATTGATATAGATTCTACCCAGCTTGCCGGTGCACTTGCCGCAGGAGTCCCGATAGTAATAACGACACTCCAGAAATTTCCCTTTGTTACCGAGAAGATTGGTGACTTACCAAAGCGTAAATATGCCGTCATAATCGATGAAGCACACAGCTCGCAAGGCGGCGAAACTGCAACCGAACTTAAGGGCGTGCTCGGCGGTGCAGCGATAAAGGAGGAAGTTAAAGCCAAAGTAGAGGAAGAAAGATTGCCTGACCATGAGGAAGAAATACTCAAGACAATGGCCAAACGCGGCAGACAGCCGAATATCAGTTTTTTCGCCTTTACTGCAACGCCAAAGCACAAGACGCTGGAGGTTTTCGGCACTCCAGGCCCGGACGGTAAACCACACCCCTTCCATCTTTACAGCATGCGCCAGGCAATAGAGGAAGGCTTTATTCTCGACGTGCTTCGGAACTACACGACATACAAGACCTACTATCGTCTGATCAAGTCAATAGAAGACGATCCGAAGGTCGACAAGCGTAAGGCCGCCAGGGCACTGGCGCGTTTCATGAGTTTGCACCCGCACAATATTGCCCAGAAGACCGAGGTTATGGTCGAGCACTTTCGGGCTTTCACCATGCACAAGATTGGTGGCAGAGCAAAGGCCATGGTGGTTACTTCCAGCCGTCTGCACGCAGTGAGATATAAACAGGGATTTGACAAGTATATAGCCGAGAAGGGCTACACGGGCATAAAGACGCTTGTCGCCTTCTCCGGTACGGTAATCGACCCCGACGCTCCGAATGTGGAGTATACCGAAGTCGGCATGAACAAGGGCATCCGGGAGAAGGAGTTGCCCGAACGGTTTTCAACCGACGAATATCAGGTGCTTTTGGTGGCGGAGAAGTATCAAACCGGCTTTGACCAACCCCTTCTTCACACCATGTATGTGGACAAGCGTCTTGATGGTATTCAGGCAGTTCAGACGCTTTCCCGCCTGAACCGTACATGTCCTGGCAAGGAGGACACATTTATACTGGACTTCGTAAATGAGACCGGGGATATACTTACCGCATTCCAACCTTATTATGAGCAAACACTGATCGGGGATAGGGCTGAACCAAAGCAACTCTATGAACTTCAAGCAAAACTCGATGGACACCACGTCTATTATAAGACCGAAGTCGAGGAATTCTGCAAAGTTTTCTATAGACCAACAAAAAGCCAGACCCCTGCGGACCATGCAAGGATGAATGCATGCATAGACCCTGCTGTAGGCCGCTATAACGAGCTTGAGAGCGATGTGCGTGAAGAGTTCAGAGAAACGCTTGTAGCTTACAGGAACTTGTATGCGTTTCTTTCTCAGATAATCCCCTTCCAAGATTCGGATTTGGAGAAGCTTTACTCATATATCCGGTTTCTGCTGACCAAACTGCCCAGGGGCGACCGGGGGCCGATCTATAACTTCGACGACGACGTGGCGCTCAAGTTCTATCGCTTACAGAAGATCAGCGAGGGATCAATCGTCTTGGAGCCGGGTGCACACTACGAGGTGCCGGGTCCCACGTCGGTTGGAACCGGCATCGCACGAGGGAACGAAATCGAGCTTTCCAAGCTGATCAATATCCTTAACGAGCGGTTCGGCACTGAGTTCAAACCAGGGGATCAGTTATTTTTCGAATCGATACGGGAAGACGCAGTAGCCGACAGCAGTCTCCGCCAAGCGGCCCTCGCAAACACGATAGAGAACTTCGGTTATGTATTCCGCAAGGCCCTTGAAAACCTCTTCATTGACCGGATGGATCAAAATGAGGAGATAACGGCAAAATTTATGAACGAGAAGGATTTTCAGGAAACCGTCGCTCAGTATCTCTTGAAACAGGTCTATGAGCAGATTAGGAAGGAAAGGGCAGTAGAATAATGAAGGAACGCTTTCAATTTTACCGGCGGAGTTTGCTTTAGTAAAATCCGCAGTTTTGGCAGGTTAAGCCTTTTGGATTCCTGCTGGAGTTTACCCGAGTTTCGTTGGAAAAGAATGACGAAGAATGGTAATGAGCAATCAGGGCGAACACGTAGGTTCGCCCCTCCAATAAAATACCCATGCATTCTTGTTTTCGACTACCTTTGTTGATCAATCCAGCTTGATGACCCTGTTCTCTATCATGAAGTAAAATATCTCTCTTGTATACTCGTCGGGCGTCATCTCAAAGCTGTCGAAGTCGAACAGCGTCATCAGCACGTCCTTCAATTCCTCGAAGCCTTCCGGCTTTTCCTTCTGCAGCGACTCTACGATGACCCACTCGTCGCTCTCCTTGGGGAACGGGTTCTTTATGCACTGTACGGTAAAGTGGATGTGTTGGAGCTCGCTCTCGTCGATACCGAGGTCGTCCGCGTACTCATCGAGCTCCTCGCCATCGTAGAGATCGAAGTCGCTGTCCGTGGTGTCGTCATACCCTTTTTTGTCCATGTATGAAAACCTCCTTACTATTTTTGGCGTACCCTGTAAACAATGCAAGGCTCCTGTCTATGGCGGACGTCTGCCTGTAAATGAACAGGTGCCAGTAGTTCTCTATGAAGGGGGCCGGTACAAGCAGCTCTTCCGACCTTTCCTTTGCCATCTCCTTCTCGTTGCGCCAGAATACGTCCAGTGAGCCGCCAAGGATGTCCCGCAGCCTGCCTTTCTCGCTGCCGGGGACGGCCTTTCGTACCGCCCAGACGGCGAACACGAACGGGAGCCCTGTCCAGTCGTACCACTCCTCCCCGAGGTCGTACACATACCCAAAACCTTTAAGCCCGTTATATACATTCACGAGCGCGCTGTTCCCGATGAACAGATAGGCATCGACTTCTTTTTCATCGGGTTGGTCGAGGTACAGGGCGGACCCCACCCCATACCTTTGCTCGAGGATAATCCTCAGGAGCACCATGGAAGTGGATGTCTGCGAGGTGATGCCTATCCTCCGGCCGTCGAGGTCTTTTGCCGGGACCCTGGAAAACAGGGTAACACTGCCCGCCTTTTCCTTTACAGCGACGTACATGCCGCCCAACGGCTCATAGCTGCGCTCCAGGCCCAAGAAGTCCATGACCGATATGGGGCCGGCGTCGAGCGCGCCCTTGCTGTCGGCAAGCCTGCCGATCTGTCTTGGATAGCCCGTTATGAGTTCTATGCCGCTTTCGTTCACGCCGTGTTCGAGGGTGTAATAAAAGGGATCAACATTGATATATGGCATCCGTGCGAGCTTCATGGCGTTCGCCTACTCATAAATCTTTACGACCTTATACTTCCCGTCTCTCCGTGCCGGGACATATCCCGTGTCCCTTATCATGGATATCATGCGCTCTTTTGTCAAGCCTGCGGGTGTCTTTGCTCCGGCCGCATGGGTGACCTTCTCTCCGCCGATCGTTCCGTCAACATCGTCCGCACCGAAGTGCAGGGCTATCTGCGTGACGGCCTCTGACATCATGACCCAGTATGCCTTGATGTGCGGGAAATTGTCCAGATACAGCCTCGACAGTGCCACGACCTTCAGCTTCCGTATGCCCGTCGGCGTGGTAACCCGCCCATGCAGGGGGGTGTTCTCCGGGTGGAATATGAGCGGTACGAACGTCAGGAAGCCGGACGTCTCGTCCTGGAGAGAGCGGAGCTGCTCGAGGTGTGAGATGACGTCGTCGTCCGTCTCTATATGCCCGTACAGCATCGTTGCATTCGTCTTAATGCCGAGCGCGTGTGCCGTCCTGTGCGTGCTGAGCCACCGGTCCTTCGATTCCTTCCCCCGAAACAGCTCGTGCCGTATCCTGTCCGACAGGATCTCCGCACCGCCGCCGGGCATCGTCTCGAGCCCTGCATCGACAAGCCTTTTCAGGACATCCTCAACGTCCATCCCGTAGAGCCGGGCAAAGTAGCCTATCTCCGTGGCCGTAAACGCCTTTATGGTTACGCCTGGAAAATGCGAACGTATGCTGCTCAGCATCGATGTATAATAGTCGAACGGGAGGTCCGGGTGCAGGCCGCCCACGATGTGCACCTCGTCGAGACCGTCGCTGTACTTCGAGAGTTCGCCTACAATCGCTTCCACGGACATCGTGTACGCATCCTGTGCACGTCTGCCCTTCGCGTACGCACACACCTTGCAGTGTACGCTGCAGACGTTCGTGTAGTTGATCTGCTTATTGAGGGTAAAATATACGAGCCGGCCGCTCAGCCGCTGCTTCTTATACTCGGCCATCGCCCCAATAAGATGGATATCGCTGGACCCGAGTATACGGCGCGCATCCTCGTTATCGAGCCTCGTGCCGGAGATGACCTTCTCTGCAGTCCCTGCAAGCGATCGGTCCGACACAGGGACATGGAGGCTCTCTTCTGCCACACCACGCATATCGCTCCTCATCCGCCCTGCCGTCAGATGGCAGGCGTACGCTCGTGCCAGGGGGTTGCCTGCTCGTACATATTCGCAACGCTCAGTACGGTCTTCTCGTCGAACCGCCTTCCTATCAATTGCATGCCTATGGGGAGGCCCTCCTTCGTGAACCCGCACGGTATCGAGATGCCTGGCAGGCCCGCAAGGTTGAGCGGTATCGTAAAGATATCCGAAAGGTACATCTGGAGCGGATCGTCGAGCCTTGAACCGAGCCTGAATGCCGGCGTGGGGCTCGTCGGCGCCAGGATGACGTCGCACTGTCCGAACGCATCGTCAAAATCCTGCTTTATGAGCCTCCGTGCCCTCTGGGCCTTGCCATAGAACTCCGAGTAATAGCCTGCAGAGAGTGCAAAAGTCCCGAGCATGATCCGTCTCTTGACCTCTCTGCCAAACCCCTTCGCACGCGTGTCCATGTACATCCCGATAAGGTCCGCGCCGGACGCCGATCGATAGCCGTACTTCACGCCATCGTAGCGGGCAAGGTTCGAGCTCGCCTCCGAGGAGGCGAGTATGTAGTAGACCGCGACGGCGTATTTAGTATGGGGGAGGCTTATATCGACGATGCGTGCGCCGAGCCCCTTCATAGTGTCCCTCGCCTTTTCGATGGATGCCTGTACCTCTTTGTCCATACCCTCCACAAAGTATTCTCCCGGGACCCCTATCCTGACACCTTTCGGGTGAGCCAGCATCTGTGTAAACGGCTCGACAGGCATGTCGGCGGACGTGGAATCGAGCGGATCGAAGCCAGCGATGGTCTCGAGCAGCAGCGCCGAGTCGTAGACCGTTCTGGTCATTGTTCCCCCCTGATCCAGAGACGATGCAAACGCGATCATGCCGTATCTGCTCACCCTGCCGTACGTCGGCTTCAGTCCTGCGATGCCGCAGAGCGCCGCGGGCTGTCGTATCGAGCCGCCCGTATCAGTGCCGAGCGCGCCGAACGCCATGTCCGCAGCGACCGCACTTGCGGAGCCGCCGCTCGATCCGCCCGGCACAGCGTCGAATGCCCATGGGTTGCGCGTCGGACCAAAGTACGAGGTCTCCGTCGACGAGCCCATCGCAAACTCGTCCATGTTTGTCTTCCCTACAATGACTGCCCCTGCCTCTTTCAGCTTCCGGATGACCGTTGCATCATACGGTGGGACAAAGCCCTCGAGTATCTTCGATGCGCAGGTCGTACGCATGCCGCTTGTCGTAAAGATGTCCTTGACAGCTATGGGTATGCCGCAGAGTGGCGGGGCATCCCTTTTGCCGAGCATCCCTTCGGCCTGTCTCGTTTGGTCGTAGACCTTGTCGCGGTCAACGGTTATGAAGGCATTCAACTCGGGATTGAGCCGGTCTATCCTTTGGAGAAGCTCATCGACGACCTGTCCCGGCGATGCTTCCCCTCTCTTATAAAGCTCTTTGAGCTCTTTTATACTCGCCTCGTAGAGCTTCATTACTCTATCACCCTGGGGACCACGAAAAATCCCTTCTTCGATTCTGGCGCGTTCGCCACGGCAGCATCCTTCGTCAGACCACGCGCGTCCCGACCATCTCCAAGGCCGTCCGGCCTCAGCCTCTGGGGACCGGGAAGGGGACTCGACATGGGCTCCACGTCATCGAGCTCCAGCTCGTCTATCTGGCTTATGTACTCGAGGATGGCATGGAACTGCGCGTTGAAAACCTTTAACTCGTCCTCTGTGAATTCGAGCCGTGCAAGCGCAGCGACCCTCTGTACGTCTATGTTTATCTTCTCTTTCATATTCAGGCCCTGCGGCTAAATCAGGAAGGGCACGCTGCGGGGCGTGCCCTTACGTCAGCGGGCCTATTCCCTATTCTCTCATCTCAGGGCGTTATCGTAACAGGTATCTCCATCTGCATGGTTCCGCCATTGGCAATATTGGGCGATGTCAGCGATAGCTGGATAAATCCGTTCTGCGATGCATTGTTCGGTAGAGGCTGTGCCCGCGCAGTGATTATAAACTCCCCTTTGTTCTGCACGACGACATCGCAGCGCTTTGCAGCTTTTTATCCTCATGTAGCCCTCCTTTTTCTGTATAAAAAACTTGTTTTGTTGTATAGCATGGAAGCGGGAGACGTGCAAACATTGTTTCGGGAATAACGAAAATAATACTCATCGTACTCGACGGCGCAGGCATCGGCGGTGCGCCGGACGCATCGGACTACGGTGACGAGGGCTGTAATACCATCGTAAACACGGCACGGGCGGCCGGCGGCCTGCACATCCCGAACATGTACAGGCTGGGCATCGCCAACATAGCGTCTTTCCCCTTGCAGCACCCGGCGGATGCTCCTCTGGGCTGCTACGGCAGGGCGGTCGAGGTGTCGAAGGGCAAAGACACGACGACGGGCCACTGGGAGATAATGGGGCTGATCACAGAGAGGCCCTTCGCCGTCTTCCCGCACGGCTTCCCTGCCGCCATCGTATCCGCCCTCGAGTCGGGCATTGGACGAAAGGTGCTCGGGAACAGGCCCTCGTCCGGCACCGTCATCATTGAAGAGCTCGGGGAACAGCACCTCAGGACGGGTATGCCCATCGTGTACACGTCTGCCGACAGCGTACTCCAGATAGCCGCACACGAGGACATCGTACCGGTACCGGAGCTCTACCGGTGGTGTGAGACGGCCAGAAAGATAGCGGACCCTTACGATATCGAACGGGTCATCGCGCGTCCATTCACCGGCACGAAGGGCGCTTTCAGGAGAACGGGCAACAGGAAGGACTTCGCGGTGCCCCCGCCCGGTACTACGGTACTGGACATACTCCATGACTCCGACCTCGAGGTCATCGCCGTCGGCAAGATACGGGACATATTCTCGGGCAGGGGGATAGGGCGCTCTTTCCATACCGCTGCCAACGAAGAAGGCATAGGGCAGACGATGGCGTCGTACAGACTGCTCGGCAGGGGGATCATCTTCACAAACCTCAATGACTTCGATACGCTCTACGGACACCGCAACGATCCAGAAGGGTTCAGAAAGGCACTCGAATACTTCGACTCAAGACTGACGGACATCATCAGGGGCATGGACGATACGACCATGCTCATTATAACCGCGGACCACGGCTGCGATCCGACGACACCGGGCACTGATCATACACGGGAGACCATACCGATACTCGTCTACATGCACGGCCTCAGGGGGAGGGCGATCGGCACCCGGCGGTGTTTCTGCGATATAGGGAAGACCATACTGAAGGCGTTCTCCATCGATGCGGACATGAATGGTGTTGACTTTATCGATTTGATAGTTACAAATAAATCATGACCGTATCGGACAAGACAACTGCTCCCCCAAAAAAGCTCGACGGCTGTGTGCTTACGATAGGGAACTTTGACGGAGTACACCTCGGTCACAGGTACATCCTCGAACAGACACTGGCAAAGGCGAGGCTCCTCGGCGCAGAGCCGGTCGTCATGACTTTCGAGCCGCACCCGTATAAATTCTTCAACCCCCACGAGGTACACTACCTGCTGCTGCCTTTCGAGGAGAAATACGATCTCATAAGAAAGGCGGGCATCGAGACGATCGTCGTGACGGAGTTTACACGGGACTTCGCAAAAATGTCCCCCCATGAATATGCACGGAGGATCCTGAAAGAGCTGATAGGCCCTTCCACGATAGTTGTCGGAAACAACTTTACCTTCGGAAGGATGGCGAGCGGGGACGTGTCATTGTTAAAGTCCTTCGCCAAGGAGTACGGGTACAACGTCGTCATCGCCGAGCCCTATGTTATCGGGGGGAAGGTCGTATCGAGCTCCAGGATCAGACAGCATATACGGTACGGACAGGTCCGTGAGGCAGCGGGCTTCCTGGGGTACTTCCCCTATATCAGGGGCGCGGTCGTTACCGGGACACACCGCGGAACGAACATCCTCGGCATACCGACGGCAAACATAGAGACGGGATGGGAGCTGCTCCCGCAGAACGGCGTCTACGCCGTCAGGGTATCACTCGAAGACGGGGACCTCCGGGGACAGTACAACGGCGTCGCGGACATAGGACTCAACCCGACCTTCGGCGGACACGAGCTTAAAATAGAGGTACACATACTCGATTTTACGAGCGACATCGTCGGCAGGCGGATCAGGGTAGAGTTCATAGAGAAGATACGGGACGAGATACGGTTCTTTACTGCGGACGAGCTCGGACAGAAAATACGCGAGGACATAAACATCGCAAGGAACATACTCTCGGACCGCGCCGGCGTCCCCGGCAAGGGCATGAAGGTATGACGTCCATCCTCGGCATCGTCGGTCATCCCCTTGGCCACAGCCTGTCGGTGCCGATGCACATGTCCGCCATATTCCACCTCGGTATCGACTATGTCTATATGGGCTTTGATATAATGCCGGGGACCCTTGCACACGCGGTGGACCATCTCAAGGGGGAGCATATAAAAGGCTTCAACGTAACGATACCGTATAAGGAGGCCATTGTCCCGTACCTCGACAGCGTCGACGAGCACGCTCGGAGAATAGGCGCGGTCAACACGGTGAATAGCGAGGGAGGCAGGCTGAGGGGCTATAACACGGATGGCACAGGCTACCTACGGTCCCTCAAGGAGCAGTCGGGCTTTGCCCCTTCCGGCAAGCAGGTCCTCTTGATCGGTGCCGGCGGCGCGGCAAGGTCGGTCGCTTTCTCCCTGCTTGAGGCAGGCACTGAAAGGCTCATCATAGCGAACAGGACCATGGAAAAGGCAGTGAAGCTTGCCGAGAACCTCGCGTCCTATTTCCCGAAAGCAGGGCTGCGACCATTGCCCGTCGATCGCATCAGCACGCTCCCGTACAGGGACATATCCCTTATCATCAACGCTACGTCGGTAGGTATGAAGGGCGCACAGCATGCCGGCATCGACGGTCTGCTGGCCCTGCTGGGAGGCAGCATGGCGCTTTTCAACAAGGACACCGTAATATCCGATATCGTCTATAACCCGGTCGTGACGCCTTTGTTAAAGACCGCCCAGCTCGCTGGCCTCAAAATACACGATGGCACGGGTATGCTCGTTTATCAGGGAGCGGAAAGCTTCAGGATATGGACCGGCATCGAACCTCCTGTCGACGTGATGAGGCAGGCAGTGCTGAGGGCACTGAAGGAGAAACACTAACCCCCCCGCAGCTCTTCGGGTCCGGAGGGGCCTTATTTCCCTATACAGAACTCCGAGAAGATCTTTTCAAGTACCTCGTCTGTCGTTACCTCGCCCGTCAGCTCCTTGAGGGCGAGAAGCGCACTGTCGATTTCTTCCGCAATGATCTCGGCGAACGCCTGCTGCTCTATCAAGTTCATTGCCGCATTTATGGAAAGCTCCATATGCTCGAGTGCCTGTTTGTGTCTGTGCCTGTTTATAACCGGTGCATTTTCCGCAGACAGGGACCGTCCGGACGAAACGATACCCTGTTTGAAGGACTCTACACCCTGGCGTGTTTTTGCCGACACCGTAAATACCCTGTAATCGCCAAAGAGCTCCTTGATCCGTTCTACCTGCGCGGCATGCGCAATGTCCATTTTATTTATGACGACGATAATTTTGTCTTTTTGCTCTCTTGCCATTGAAATCTCTTCTCCATGGCCGGCCTTCTGGGTAGGATCCACGATCAGTGCCATAAGGTCCGTTTTTCCTATAAGGGCTTTCGTCATCTCCATCCCCATTTTTTCCACAGGTTCTTCGCTGTTTCGCAGCCCGGCTGTGTCTATAATTACAAGCTTTTGCCCATTATAACTAATCGATTCTTCTATATAATCTCTTGTCGTACCCGGACTCGGCATCACAATTGCCCTGTTTTCCCCAAGCATGGCATTGAAAAGGCTTGATTTGCCAACGTTAGGCTTCCCTATCAATGCAATACTTATTCCCTGTCTTACCGTTTTAGCCTGATTATAGCTCCCCAGTACGTGTGTTATCTCGTCATACGCAGATTGCAGGATGACCTTCAAATCGTATGCCTGCTTTTGATCGACGTCCTCTTCCGGGAAATCTATCATAACCTCTATGTCCGCTTTTACCTGTATAAGCTTCTCCCGTATGGACAGGACAAACTGTGACAGTACGCCCGTTATCTGGTTTACCGCTTGCTTCCGCGCTGCATCATTGTCTGCCTTGATAAGATCCACAACCGCCTCTGCCTGCAAGAGGTCCATCTTACCGTTTAAAAACGCCCTCCTCGTGAATTCCCCCCTTTGGGCGAGCCGGGCCCCCGCGTCGATAGCGCTTTGCAATACTGCATGAACCACGTTCGAGCCGCCGTGCGTGTATATCTCGACCATATCCTCACCCGTATATGTCCTGTTCGCCTTCATAAAAGCAACCATGACCTGATCCACAATCCTGTCCGCCGTGTCCCGTACAGTGCCGAAATACATCCTGTGGCTAACATATTTTTTCGCAGGCCCGAAGATCTTTTTCAATACCTGTGCTGCCCTGTCGCCGCTTATTCTAACTATACCGATTGCACCTTCGCCTGCCGGGGTGGCTATCGCCGCAATCGTATCGCTCGTGACTATCAGCTCTTTCTTCATATCAATATTATTATCCTTTGTGTTAAAAATTGCAATGTATCTTCCCGATGCAGTAAGCACTGGAGAATCACTGCGATTAAAAATAGAGTTTCAGGCAAGATAAACAAATGCTTGACAAGGACAAATTAAGGCATAATATGATGCCATGAAAAACAAAAAATTGTCCTTATTTTTCAATAAGATAGGCGGTACCAATAAATTGTGGTTGGCTTTTTTTGATATACTACCTGTTGGTTATAAAAGCAGACTTACCCCGGCGTCAAAACTGTATTCATAAACACAAAAAATAAAGTGTAACATGTTTAATCTTATAACTTTATTTGGTTTTCCACAGGTGTTGAAAAACTTGTGTGTTTCTCGAATTAGTTTAGCTTTTGATCTCAACAAGTTATCTAAACAAATTATGTGTTGCTTATAGGAGGGGACTATGGAAGTATGGGAAAAAATAAAAAAAGAGTTGTCTGCCGTCTATAGTGACACTAACAACGATCCATGGCTAACCATTATAAATCCAGTGAGTTTTATCGATAATCATATGGTGCTTAGTGTACCGGACGATTTTTCGTTAGAGTGGATCAGGAACCACTATCAATCAGATATAATAAAAATTGCGAAGAGTAGTTTCGGAGATACGGTCGAAGTGGAACTCATTATTGATCATAGGGAGGACATATATACCGACGCTGTTCCCAGTGGAGAAAAAAAAGCGTTCCCCGTTCTGGAGACCAACTCGATAGGACTATTGAAAAACTATATCTTCGACAATTATATCGTTGGAGAATCTAACAAGTTTGCGAGTGCAGCTTCCCTGGCAGTAGCACAGAACCCCGGGAAAGCCTATAATCCCCTTTTCATATACGGAGGCGTGGGCCTCGGAAAGACACATATCCTAAATGCAATAGGGAATTATATAGAGGAAACGAAGGGCGGGATCAATATCATCTATCTGACAGCAGAGACGTTCGTGAACGACCTTGTAAACCATCTGAGGGACAAAAAGATGGATCAGTTCAGAGAGGTCTACAGGAACTGCGATGTACTTCTGATAGACGACATCCAATTTATCTCCAACAAAGAAAGGAGCCAGGAAGAGATGTTTCACACATTCAATACCCTTTATCAGGAGAACAAACAAATCGTTTTTACGTCCGACAGACTGCCCAAGGAGATACCAAACATCGAAGAGCGGTTGAAGAGCAGATTCGAGATGGGCCTCATCGCAGACATCCAGGTCCCTGACATAGAGACCAAGGTTGCCATCATTAAAAAGAAGGCCGAGACAGACAACATAGAAATAGACGACGAGATTGCCTTCTACCTGGCCTACAATACGCAGTCTAATATACGGGAACTGGAGGGCTATCTTACAAGGCTGTCCGCCTATACGGTCTTGACAAAGATCAAGCTGAATATAAACGTCGCCAAAGAGGTGTTATCGAGTTTGATAAGAAAAAAGGACAAATGGTTGACTATCGAGGATATCCAGAGAGCGGTCGCAGCACACTTTAAGATTAAAGTCTCCGATCTACTTTCAGATAAAAGGATGAAATATATATCTTATCCCCGACAGATAGCGATGTTTCTCTCTCGAACGTTGACGAACGCCTCTTTCCCGGAAATAGGTGTCCAGTTTGGAAACAAAGACCATTCCACCGTCATCCATTCAGTAAACAAGATATCCGACATGATAAAGAACGATTCTTCTGTAAAAGAAGTTGTCGAAAAGATAAAAAAAGGGATGGGATAACGGATTAAAAAAATGTTGATACTTTTTGTTTTATTCTCTATATGTATTATCAACAAAAAAAAAACAATTAGATGAACATCGGATTCACTGTATATATTTTTTATAAATTAAATAGTTATTGTTTTTTTTTTATTATACACAATGCTTGCTACGATTAAGAACATAGATATATACTAAAGT